>JALZAA010000030.1 GCA_030948625.1 Actinomycetota bacterium | reverse complement strand
CGCGCCGCTGCCGCGCCGACGCAAGGTCGCGGGGGTGCGACGTCGACGGGCGACCGCATGCGGCCCTACTACCTGTACATCACCCTGCCTGGGGAGCAAGAGCCGACCTTCCTCATCCTGCAACCGTTCGTGCCCGTCTCGGCGGGCAACAAGCAGACGCGCCTCGTGTCGTTCATGGTGGCCAGAGCCGACCCGCGGAACTACGGCCAGATGACCGCGTTCGAGATGCCGCAAGGCGAGTCGGTGCTCGGACCGGTGCAGGTGGACAACAGGATCAAGAGCACACCCGAGGTGTCACAGCAGCTCACGCTGCTGAACCAGCAGGGCTCGACCGTGATCCAGGGCAGCCTGCAACTGATCCCCGTCGGCAACTCGATCCTCTACGTCCGTCCGTTCTACGTGCAGGCCGCCGGGCCCTCGAGCTTCCCGCAATTCCGGTTCGTCGTCGTGGCCTATGGGGGCCAGAACCCCGTCCTCGCGCCCACGGTGGGGGCCGGCCTCAACCAGCTGTTCGGTCTGGCCCCGGCGCCGCAAGTGCCCGGCGGCGGCGAGACGCCGGCCCCGCCGGCCAACCCGCCCGCGGGCGGCAACGTGCAGGATCTGCTGAACCAGGCCAACCAGCGTTACGCCCAGGCCCAGGACGCGCTCCGCCAGGGGAACCTCGCCGAGTACCAGCGCCTGATCAACGAAGTCGGAAACCTGATCACCCAGGCCCAGCAGGCGGCGGGCGGGGCCGCCACCGGCGGCGCCGGGGCGACGACGACCACGACGCCCGCCCGCCAGACCTCCGCCGGGCCCTAGAGCCCGCCCCGGCCGGCGCGAGTCGTCCGGCGATGGCTCGGGAAAACTGGGGGTCGGCGCGCCAGAGCCAGGAAATTGTTGGTGACGACAGGGGATTGTTACTATGGGCGTAGTGAAAATCCCCCGGGACTTCCGCCCGGCCGGCAGGTCCTGACTGGACCGCCACCCACCCGCGGGAGGCGAGGACGTATGGCAGTGAGTGGAATCGATCTCGGCAAGTACAAGCTCGGCTGGTCCGACTCCGAGCACTACATCAACAAGCCGAAGAAGGGCCTCAACGAAGAGGTCGTGCGCGACATCTCGCACTGGAAGTCCGAGCCCGAGTGGATGCGCGACTTCCGGCTGAAGTCCCTGAAGCGCTTCGAGCGCAAGCCGATGCTCGACTGGTTCGCCAAGAACATGCCCGACATCGACTTCAACGACATCTACTACTACCTCAAGCCGACCAACAAGCAGGTCGACGAGTGGGAGAACCTTCCCGAGGAGATGCAGAAGACGTACGAGAAGCTCGGGATCCCCGAAGCCGAGCGGAAGTACCTCTCCGGTGTCACTGCCCAATACGAGTCCGAGGTCGTGTACCACAAGAACCGCGAGGATCTCGCCAAGCAGGGCGTCCTGTTCTCCGACATGGACACCGCGGTGCGCGAGTGGCCCGAGCTCGTGCAGGAGCACCTCGGAACGGTCATCCCGCCGGGTGACAACAAGTTCGCCGCGCTCAACTCGTCGGTGTGGAGCGGGGGGTCGTTCATCTACGTGCCGCCGGGCGTGCACGTGGAGATGCCGCTGCAGGCGTACTTCCGGATCAACGCCGAGAACGCGGGGCAGTTCGAGCGCACGCTGATCATCGCCGACGAGGGTTCCTCGGTGCACTACGTCGAGGGCTGTTCGGCGCCGATCTACACGAGCGACTCACTGCACTCGGCCGTGGTCGAGCTCATCGCGAAGCCCGGCTCGCGCATCCGGTACACGACGATCCAGAACTGGTCGCCGAACGTCTACAACCTCGTCACCAAGCGGGCGAAGGCCGAGACCGAGGCGACGGTCGAGTGGATCGACGGGAACCTCGGCTCGAAGCTCACCATGAAGTACCCGGCCGTCGTGATGACGGGCCCGAAGGCGCACGGCGAGGTGCTGTCGGTCGCCTACGCGGGCCCCGGTCAGCATCAGGACGCCGGCGCCAAGATGACGCACGTCGCCCCCGAGACGACCTCGATCATTGAGTCGAAGTCGATCTCGAAGGACGGCGGGCGCACCACGTATCGCGGCCTGGTGAAGGTCGACGAAGGCGCGCACCACGTGAAGAGCCATGTTCGCTGCGATGCGCTGATCCTCGACGAGGAGAGCCGCTCCGACACGTACCCGTACATGGAGATCGAGGAGAAGGACGCCCGCATCGGTCACGAGGCCACCGTCTCGAAGGTCGGTGAGGACCAGATCTTCTACTTGATGAGCCGAGGGCTGACCGAGCAACAGGCGACGGCGATGATCGTGAACGGCTTCATCGAGCCGATCGTGAAGACGCTGCCGATGGAATATGCCGTCGAGCTCAGCCGGCTCATCGAGCTGAACATGGAAGGAGCGGTTGGATAACCGCTCCATGAACGCGTTCACACCCGAAGCCGCGCGCGCGCTCGGCGGGCCGAACTGGCTCGTCGAGCGTCGTCTTGCCGCGGCCGAACAGCTCGCCGGCGTCACGTGGCCCACGCCGGCCGAGGAGATCTGGCGCTACAGCCGCATCGGCGAGCTCGACCTCGACCGGTACCGCCCGCCATCACCTGAGGAGCTGGGAGAGCCGGGACCCGAGCCCGCACCCGGTGGCGGGCCCGTGGCCGCCGAGGCGGGCGAACGCGCGGGGCTCGTTGTCGTGCGCAACGGGCGCGTCGTGCACCATGAGCTCGACGAGACGATCGCGGCCAAGGGTGTGCAGGTGTGCGGGCTCGCCACGTGCGAGGAGGCCGACGTCGCCGCCGTGCTCGGCACGTGCTCGCAGGCCTCGCCCGACGCGTTCACCGTCTTGCACGACGCCTTTCTCGCTGGGGGCGCGTTCATCAGGGTCCCCGCCGGTGTCGTCGTCGACAAGCCCATCGTCGTGCTCCACTGGTCCGAAGGCCAAGGTCTCGCGTCGTTCCCGCACACGCTCGTCGTCGCCGAGGAGAGCGCCGAGGTCACGGTGCTCGACCGCTTCGGATCGCCCGACATGCGGGACGGCGGGCACCTCGTCGATGCCGTCATCGAGCTGCTGGTAGGCGACAACGCCCGGATGCGTTACCAGTCGGTGCAGGAGCACGGCGCGCGCACGTGGCAGGTCGCGCTCCAGCGCGCCCACGTCGGCCGCGATGCATCCCTGCACTCGTCGGCGGTGGCCCTCGGCGGCGACTACGCGCGGCTGCGCAGTGAATCCCTCCTCGAGGGCGACGGCGCCGAGAGCGACCTCACGGCCGTGTACTTCGGCGACCACACCCAGATGCTCGACTTCCGCACTCTCCAGGACCACGACGCGCCCAACACCCGCAGCGACCTGCTGTTCAAAGGCGCGGTCGAGGACCAGGCCCGCTCGGTGTACTCCGGGTTGATCCGGCTGCGGCCCACGGCTCGTAAGGCCGTCGCCAACCAGACGAACCGCAACCTCGTGCTGACGGAGGGTGCGGGCGCGGAGTCGATTCCGAATCTCGAGATCGAGGCCAACGACGTGAGGTGCTCGCACGCCAGCGCCGTCGGCCCGATCGACGAGGACCAGCTCTACTACCTCGAGAGCCGCGGCGTGCCGCCCGCGGACGCGGAGCGCCTGATCGTGTTGGGATTCTTCGACGACGTGCTGGAGCGGCTGCCGCTGCCGACGCTCGTGCGGGCGCTGCGGCGCACGGTCATCGAGAAGATCGAGCATCGCCATGGCTGAGACGCGTGTCTGCTCGGTCAAGGACGTCGAACCCGGCTCGAAGAAGCAGGTCGACGTGGAGGGTCTCAAGCTGTGTGTCGTGCGCATCGGCGACGACTTCTATGTGATCGACGACACCTGCTCTCATGCGAACTACTCCCTCTGCGAAGGCGACCTCTGGGAGGAGGACCGCGAGATCGAGTGCCCGAAGCACGGCTCGACGTTCTCGCTGGAGACCGGCGAGCCGCAGACGCTCCCGGCCACCACGCCCGTGCGTGTGTACGACGTGAAGATCGACGGCGACGACGTGGTGGTGACGGTGCCATGAGCGTGCTGCACATCGAGCGGCTGCGGGTCGCCGTCGAGGGCCAGGAGATCCTGCGCGGCGTCGACCTCGAGATTCGCTCCGGAGAGGTGCACGCGCTCATGGGGCCGAACGGCTCGGGCAAGTCGACGCTCGCCCACGCGCTGATGGGCCATCCGGCCTATGAGGTCGTCGACGGCTCCGTCACGCTCGACGGCGAGGAGCTGCTCGGCCTGCCGACGTGGGAGCGGGCGGCAAAGGGGCTGTTCGTCGCCATGCAGTACCCGGTCGAGGTACCGGGCGTGCGGCTCGTCGATCTCCTCGAGGCTGCGGTGCGCGGGCGCGGCAGGGAGCCGAACGGCCTCGGCGAGCGGCTCGAGAGCGAGGCCGCGCGATTGGCGATCGCGGACCAGTTCCTGCGGCGCGGCGTGAACGTCGAGTTCTCGGGCGGCGAGCAGAAGCGCGCCGAGACGCTCCAGCTCGCCGTATTGGATCCGAAGTTCGCCGTGCTCGACGAGATCGACTCCGGCCTCGATGTCGACGCCCTGCGGGACGTGGCCCGGCGAGTCGAGGCGATGACGGAAGAGCGCGGTCTCGGCGTGCTCGCTATCACGCACTACGCGCGCGTGCTCACGGAGCTGCGCGCCGACCGCGTACACGTCCTCATGGCGGGGCGCGTCGTCACCAGCGGCGGCCCGGAGCTCGCCGACGAGCTCGAACGCGCCGGCTACGAAGGCCTCGCCGAGAAGCTCGGCGTCGACGCGCTCGCAGTGGAGACGACCGAAGAGGCCGACCCGTTCAAGGACACGACGACCGAGTCGAGCCCCTTCGCCGATCCCTTGGCGTAACCCGTCAGCCGCTCTCAGCTCCGCAACGCGGCGAGCATGGCCGGCGTGTCGATATAGACGGTGAACCGAACCACCTTGCCGTCCCGCAACTCCCAGAGATGCGCCTCGGGAACGTCGAAGGGCGCGCCGTTCGCTCGCACCGTGCCGCGCGGGCGCCCGGTCTGCACGACGTGATCACCCGCGCCGAACAACGACTCTGTCGTCACGTGCGACTCGATGTACTCCACCACCTTCAAGAGGAAGGGGAACGCTCCGTCATGACCGTGGCAGTCGCCACCCCACGGCAGCTCCGGGCTCTGCCGGATCGCGATGTCGGGCGCGAAGAGCTCCTGGATGACGTCCGTGTCGCGCGTCGTCAACGCGTCGTAGACGCGCCGGATGGTGGCGACGTTGTCTTGACGCACGAAGCGTCGGTCCCTTGCTACCGCGGCGGCGCCGGCGGGATGGGCTCGGGCGAGGGCGGCGGCTGGTCGGGAGCCGGATTGAGCGGTGTCACCGACGTGATGTTGGCGGGCTTGCCTCCGAACACGTGCACGGCATCGCCGCGGTTGACGAGATTGTGGAAATACTCGGCGATGTGCATCGGGATGCGCACACAACCGTGCGACGCCGGCCTCACCGGTACTTCTTCGTAGCCGTGCACGGCAATGCCCTTGTTGAAGTAATACGGGTTGTACAGCTGACCGAGCGGTGACTTGTCCCACCCGTTGCGGTACTCGTAGAAGGCGAACTTTCCGGACGGCGTGGTCGCGTCCTCGCACACGTGGCTCGTCGGGTTGTCGCGCGGCGTGTCGTAGCAGTAGTTCTCGCCCGAGCCCGAGGAGACCGTGCTGAGCAGCCTCGGCTGGTAGTTCTCGTACAGCGTCAGCGTCTGCGTCACGATGTCGACCTCGGTGCGGCTCGGCTCCAAGGGCGACGCCTGCGGCTGCTTGTACTGGAAGAAGTTGAGGGCGAAGACGTCGCCGTCCGTGATGCGCCCGGTCGGGGAGTTGCCGCCGAGCTTCTGGAGTGCGTGGACCGCGAACACGGTCTTCTGGTCGTAGACACCGTCGACCGGGCCCGGATCGAAGCGGAGATCGGTCAGGCGCTGCTCGTATGCCTGCACCTCCGGCCCGCGCGACCCGGGTCCCACGACGCCACCGGGCGGCGGTGGCAGCGCCGTCCACGGCGGCTGGATGATGTCGGTCGGGGGGGCGGTCGTCGTCGGCGGCAACGTCACGGCCGTGGTCGTGGTCGTGGGCGCCGCCGTGGTCGTCGTCGGCGCCTGGGCTCTGTGCTCGGGCTTGCTCGTGGCGCGCAGCGCCGACCCCGCGACCGCGACGCCCAGCACGAGGAGAGCGGCAGCGAGCAGCGACACGAGCACGGGAGGGCGAAAGATCCTGCTCAGGGGGGCTCCTCGCGTCGGCGTGCCGTCAGCGATCCTACGGGCGGGATCCGCCATTTGGATGGACGCGCCGTGCGCGGTGACCTGCCCGGACAGGAGTCCAGCCGAAACTTGACCGAACAGTCAAGGGTATTAGGGTGACGCCGGATCCAGGGGCTCATCGGGGGTGCGCCGTGCGGTTCTTCTCGTTCCACCTGATGCCGTACACGAGGCTCTCGCCCGACTACGACGGCCCGGCCTGGGTCACCTGCCCCAACGATCTGTACGACCCAACCGTCGGCACGGAGCTGTACAACACCTACCTCGACGAGCTCATCTACGCGGAGGAGGTGGGCTTCGACGGCGTCTGCGTCAACGAGCACCACCAGAACGCGTACGGCAACATGCCGTCGCCGAACCTGATCGCTTCGATCCTGGCGCGCCAGACGAGCCGGATCAGGATCGCCGTGGTGGGCAACGCGTTGCCGCTGTACGACCCGCCGACGCGCGTCGCCGAGGAGTTCGCGATGATCGACGTGATCAGCGGCGGGCGTCTCATCGCCGGCATGGTCGTCGGCGGCGGCCCCGAGTACTACTCGTTCTCGGTTAATCCCACCCAAGCCCGGGAGCGGTTCCAAGAGGCGCACGACCTCATCAAGAAGGCGTGGACGACGCCGGGACCGTTCGAATGGGTCGGCAAGCACTACAGGATCCGGTACGTCAACCCGTGGCCCCGTCCCCTGCAGCAACCCCATCCGGAGATCTGGATCCCGGGGGCGGGGTCGATCGAGACGATGGAGTTCGTCGCGCGCAATCGCTACGCGTATATGGGGATCCCGTACTTCCACCTCGACGTGTTCAAGCGCTACTTCTCGATGTTCCGGGACGCATGCGAGGCCGAGGGCTACGAGGCCGACCCGCTGCAGGCCGGATGGCTCGTGCCCATCTACGTGGCCGAGACCGACGAGCAGGCTCGCCGTGAGTACGAGGAGCACCTCTGGTACTTCGTCAAGCGGCTGCTGCCGGGGATCACCATTCAGCCGCCGGGCTACACGTCGGTGCGGTCGTTGGCGAGCATCCTGAAGTCGGCGGGCACGTTCATGCTCAACGTCGAGACATGGGAACAGATCGTCGAGGGGCGGTACGCGATCGTCGGATCGCCGGAGACCGTGACCGAGCAGCTGGTCGACGCGCTGAGTGCGCTCGGTACCGGCAACCTGCTCGGGTTGTTCCAGCTCGGGAGCCTCCCCGATCACCTGACCAGAAAGAACATGGCGCTGTTCGGCGAGCAGGTCATGCCGAAGCTGCGCGCCGAGTTCCCGGACGGCAAGCCCGTGTTCCGTCCGCAGGCCGCGGTGGCGTAGTGCCGCAGACATTGACCGAAGAGCGCGTCGACGCTCCCATCGGCAAGATCCAGGTCTTGCGGGCCGGATCCGGCGATCCGCTCGTGTACCTCCACTCGGCCGGCGGTGAGGCCACGAACCCGGCGCTCGAAGAGCTGGCCGATTCGTTCGCGGTGACCGTGCCGGTCTTCCCCGGCTTCGGAGAGTCGGAGGGGATCGAGCAGATCGACGACATGGAGGACGCCGTCTTCCATCTTCTCGACGTGTGGGACCTGCTCGGGCTCGACGCGCCGCTCGTGGTGGGGCTCTCGCTGGGCGGTTGGATGGCGATGGAGCTCGCCACGCGTTACCCGGACCGGGTCGGCCGGATGGTGCTCGTCAACCCGGTCGGGATCCACCTCGACGAGGCGCCGATCTCTGAGATGTTCGGCCGCACACCCGCCGAGCTGGCCGAGATGCTTTTCGCCGATCAGTCACACCCGGTCGCCCAGGGCATGCACGCAATGGCGGAGTTCACCGGCGACGTCGGTCGGCAGGTCGAGATTCCGATCGAGATGGTGCTGCCGATGTGGAAAGCGATCAGCGCGACGGCCAAGCTCGGGTGGGATCCATACCTGCACAACCCGAAGCTGCGCGGCCGCCTGCGACGGATCACCGCGCCGACGCTGGTCGTCGCCGGCGCCCAGGACGGGCTCGTGCCGCAGGTCTACGCCGAGACGTTCGCGGCCGAGATCCCGGACGCGCGCCTCGCGGTGATCGACGGCGCTGCGCACTGGCTACCCTTTGAGACGCCGGCTGAGCTCACCGAGCTGGTTCGCGAGTTCGCGAGCACCTAGGGCACGGTTGGTGCAGACGAGCGGGACCCGACGCCGCCCGACCAAGCATGTCGCGTTATGGTCGCTGCGCCGTGCGCATCCTCGTGGTTTCGGCCCACTACCCCCCCGACTTCGTCAGCGGTGGCACCCTGACCCCGCAGCGCCTGGCGCGCGGCCTGCGCGCGCGTGGGCACCACGTCAGCGTCTACGCCGGCAGTCTGAACTCGGAGCGCCTGCCGCTTTCGTCCTGGAGTGAGGTAGACGAGACCGGCTTACCGGTCCGGTGGGTCGCGTCGTGGCCGTGGATCGGATGGGATGACCCCAATTGTTACGACAACGAGCGGGTGACCGCAGACTTCGCCGAGCACGTGGCGCGCACGAATCCCGACGTCGTCCACTTTCATGCGCTTCAGTCGCTCGGAGCCGGCCTGCTCGCTGCAGCCCGGGCGGCGGGCGCGCGAGTCGTCGTGACCATGCACGACTTCTGGTGGATCTGCGCGCGGCAGTTCCTCGTCGACCGCGACTACCGCCCCTGCTGCGTGGTCGTCGACGCCGGCGCCTGCGTCTGCGAGGTCGACCGCAGCTGGCTCGCGGCGCGCACGGCCCGCCTCGCCGAGCTGCTCTCGCACGCGGACGTCGTGCTCGCGCCGTCCGCCTCCGCGGTCCGGATCCTCGCCGCGAACGGTGTTGACCCCGCCAAGCTGCAGGTGGACGAGAACGGAATGGCCGACGAAAGCGGCACGGTCGAGCGCGGCAAGAGGCCAGGAAGAGGCCCCGCCGACGGTGTCTGCTTCCTCTACGCCGGTGGCTCCAACCGCATGAAGGGCGTGCACGTCGTGCTCGAGGCGGCGCGCCGCTTGCGCGACCGGCCCGGGTGGCGACTATCGCTGTACGACGTCGACGAGTACCTGCGGCGGTCGGGCGCCTCGGTCGACGGCCTGCCGGTCGACCTGTACCCGCCCTTCGCGCCCGAAGAGGCCGACGCCGTCTTCGCGAGCTACGACGTCCTCGTAGTGCCGTCGGTGATGCGCGAGTCGTACTCAATTGTCACGCGTGAAGCGCTTCTCCATGGGCTCCCGGTGGTCTGCACGGACAGCGTGGGGCCCGAGGAGGTCGTCGAGCACGGGCGCAACGGCCTTGTGGTCCCCACCGCCGACCCCAATGCGTTGGCGGAGGCGATGGGCCGCCTCGTCGACGACCGAGAACTGCTGTCCGCGCTTCAGGCGGGGTGCACCGGGCTTCGAGTGCGGTCGCTGCGCGAGCAACTCGACGGGCTGGAGCGGACGTTCACGGCGCCGCTCGTCCCGACCGCGCCCACGCCTGCGAGTGGCGGTATCGCGCGGGTGCTCTTCATCTGCGGCATCGAAGGGGCGCCATTGCGCTACCGCGCCCGCCTGCCTGCCGAGGCGCTCGCGCTCCGCGGTGTCCGCTCCGACGTGCTGCACTACCGCGATCCCCGGGTCGACGCCGCCGCGCAGAAGGCCGATGCGGTCATCGTCTACCGGGTGCCCGCCACCACGCAGGTGCTCGCGCTCCTCGAACGCGTGCGCGACCGCGGTGGCGCGCCGTTGCTGTTCGACGTCGACGACCTCATCTTCGATCCCGTCCTCGCACCCGAGATCCCCGCCCTGCGCATCCTGCCCGAGCCCGAGGCCGAGCTCTGGCTCGAGGGCGTGCGGCGGTACCGCACGACCATGGAGGCGTGCGATGTCTACGTCGGGAGCACCGCCGCCCTCTGCCGGCACGCGGCTGACGTGACGGGACTTCCCACCGAGGGCTTTGACAACGGCGTGGGGATCGTGGTGAGCCGCCTGTCGGATCTCGAGCTCGCACGGCCGCGGGTTGAGGGGTCACTGCGCCTGGGGTACTTCAGCGGCACCGACACCCACGACGAGGACTGGGCGTACCTCGAACCCGCGATCGCGAACGTCCTGGGCCGACATCAGGACGTCGAGCTGTGGCTGGTCGGGTTGGTCACCCCGTCGCCGGCGCTCGACACCTTCGCCGACCGCGTTCGCCGTCTCCCGCTGCTGGAGTGGACACAGCTGCCAGCCGCCCTCCGCGACATCGACGTCAACCTCGCGCCCCTCGACCCTGGCGGTCGCTTCAACGAGGCCAAAAGTGCCATCAAATGGCTCGAGGCGGCGCTGACCGCAACCCCGACCGTGGCGAGCTCCACCGAGCCATTTCGCGACGCGATCGTGCACGGCGACAACGGCTTGCTCGCGGCGGACCTCGACGACTGGGTGGCCTGCCTCGATCATCTGGTCGAAGATGAGCAGGAGCGAAAGCGGCTGAGCCACCGAGCCCGGCGCGACGCGCTGCTCCGTTGGTCGCCCCATCTTCAGGGCCATCGGTACCTTGACCTCCTCGAGCGAGCCCGAGCGCACGTGGCCGGCGGTCGCCCCCTTCGCGCGTCGGCGTGGGAGCCGCTGGTGCTCGACGAGCCCGTCGAGCCGGCGCCGTGCCCGCTCGAGCCCTACGGGACCGAGCCGGCAGGACGGCATGAGCCTGGGCGGGCCGCCCCGATCGCGGCGCGCGCCTGGCGCACCTTCCGCGACGAGGGACCGGGAGTGGCGGCGCGCCGAACCGCCGCGCTCGTGCGGCGTGCGCTACGGCATTCGCGCTAGGCGCGGCGGCCTGATGACAGCGAGCAGCTGATAGCTAGGTGACGATGATTTCTGGTTCGCTATCGGGATCGCGCGCGGCTGAGCGGGCGAATGGCCTTCATCACCGCTCGCTTCGCCATGACAAGCCGAATCTCGAGAGGACTGAGCGAGACGCTGTGGTGCTTGTCAGTGGGAAGCGGTGTCCTTGCGGACCTTGTGCGCTGCCGCGGTGGCACCGGTTCGCGTGCCCGCGCCAACGAGACGTGGAACTCCAGCGAGGGCGGCTCCGTCGGGAACACCTGGACGATCTCGAACGGCGCCAGTCCGAGCCTCACTGCCGTGTCAAAGATGTCCACGAACGACTCCGGCGTGAAGGTCGAGCAATGGAGGTCGATGAACTCCCGGTGATCACGTCGTGCGAGGCACCGCTCGTACGCGTAGGCATCGGCATCCTCGACGTCCTGTCGCTGCAGGCCGGCCGGATCGAGTCCGTTCCACAATGTCGCGGTGTCGACGTCAAGAATGCGGTTGACCTCTTGGTCGTAGATTTGCTCATAGGACGGCTGATCGAGATCGCGGAGGTAGGCATCGACCCATCGCCCGGCGACGGTCACGTCCCGGCGAGCATCGAAGCAAAAGCGCTTGTCAGGCAGAGCGAGCGAGACAATTCCGCCGGGGCGGAGGATCTCGGCGAGTTGCTGCAACCAGCCAATCGGGTTCGGGATGTGCTCGATGACGTGTGACGCCACGACGAAGTCGAACGGTGCGTCGGTAACGACCGTATCCCGCAACCTCGTTCCCGGCTTCCAGACATAGTCCACGTCGACGATCGCGGCCATGTGCCCGGCCATGTTCGGATCCTGCGCGTACTTGGCGCGTAGCTCGTCGGCGGTGGCGTGGTCGAGGAAGTACGAATTTGGATGATCGACCGGAAGCTGAGGGTTGTGCAATGCCCCGATCTCCAAACCTCGCATGGTGTCGATGTCGATGAATGCGAAGATCTTGGCGTCCAGTGGTGACCGCGTCCTGCGAGGTGGGCTGTTGCTCGTCACCGGGTGTTTACCCCTGGTCGGGTGGCGGGGGATGTCTGGCGTCCGTGGACGGACGACGACCACGGTAACGCCCCTCTCGGGTGAGCTTCGAGGTGATCCCTTCGACGCGCAAGAGGCACGTCGTAGCAACGAGGCGCATAGCGCGGCTTATGCGACGACGGTGACGGGGGTGCCGAGCGGTGCCTGGGCTGCGATCTGCTCGATGACGTCGTTCGGGACGCGGACGCAGCCGTTCGAGATGTTCTGACCGACCTGATCCGGGTTGCTGGTCCCGTGCACCGCAAGCTGGCCGGGGCCGCCCTTGAACGAGGTGAGCACCTCGGAGTAGCCCGAAATACCGAGCGCGAACACGCCGTAGCCGGCGTTGGGCTGGCTGTGCAGGTCGAGCGGATCGGTGACGTAGAACTTGCCCGGCGGGGTCGGTGTCTTGTCCGCCCCGACCACGACGCCCGACTCCAAGACGGGCTGCCCCAGCTTCAGCAGCGTGAGCTTGTGCGCACCGACCTCGATCTTGATCTCGTAGTCGCTTGTCCCCATCGTGACGTCGCTCGCCTTGATCCAACCGCTGGCACCGTTCGGCCGGATCGGGAGCAGCACGTTGAGCCAACCGGGGTGTGACGTCTGATCGGTGACGAGGTATGTCCGGGGGACGTTGTACTCGGTCTTGTCCGAGAGCTTCGTGACCGCCGACGACGTCTCTACCGCGTCTTGGTACGCGGTGATCTGCGGGACGTTTTGCGTGGCAGTCACCGCAGGGGCGGGTTTCGCCGGGGCGACCGTGGTGGTGGTCGTCGGCGCAGCCGCCCGCTTCTTCGGCGCGGCCTTGGCGTCGTCGCGGAGGAGCAGCCATGCCCCGGCGGCGCCCAAGACGACCACGAGGACGGCCGCGGCGGCGATCGCCGCGCGCACACGCGAACGGTGCGTGCGACGGCGCGTCGACCGGGCCGTACGGGGGTTTGGATCAGCGCCGGAGGGCGTGCCGGGTCCGTCCGGAGGACTTGCCATGAAGTCCGCACATTAGCGAATACGCGGGCCGGGGCTGCGCGCCCCGTTCGACGTGCTCAGTTCCCGGCGTGCGTGGACTCCTGCTCGAGGAGCTGCTCGAGCGGGTCGGAGTCGGGGGCGATCGCAGCCAAGCGGAGGTCGAGCAAGAAGTCCACGACCTCGGCCGCCGAGACGAGGTCGCGGCTGCGGTACTGCTCGAGTGCCGAGTCGATCATCGTCACCAGCGCCTGGCTCATTGCGGTCCCTTTCCCGATCGTGGGGTCTGTAGCTCTGTTCAACGTAGTCGGTGCTCGTTCCATGCCCGTGTCACGTTTATGTCCCGGGTGTGAACAGGGTCACCCTGGGCCGGGTTCACAGACCGGCGCCGTAGCCTTACCAACATGATCGAGCCCGGGGACCGAGCTCCAGCGATCGACCTACCCGACGCTTCGAGCGGCGAACCCGTGGTCGATCCGTGGCGGGCAGGTCCGGTCGTGCTCGCGTTCTTCAAGACGACCTGCCCGGTATGCCAGATGGCGGCGCCGAAGGTGCAGGCGCTCGCCGACGCCGGCATCCGTGTGGTCGCCGTCGGCGAGGACCCGCCGCCCGCCATCCGGTCCTACGCCGACAGGTACGGCCAGAAGGTGACGACCCTGACCGAGCCGGCGCCCTATCCGGCATCCGACGCGTTCGGCATCGACACCGTCCCGACGCTCTTCCTGGTCGACGGCGACGGCACCGTCCGCGACGCCGTCGTGTCCTGGGACCGCGACGCCTGGAACCGTCTCGCCGAATCGGCCGGCGGCGCACCCGTCTCCGACGAGAGCGACGGTCTCCCGCCGTTCCGCCCCGGCTGAAACAGCCGGAACGCCTGACCCGGTCGGGTCAGTCCAGTCCCTCAGGCCTCGGCCGGCTCGCGCTCGTCGAGGCCTTGCTGCAGCGTGTTCCAGGCGAGGGTGGCGCACTTGATGCGCACGGGGAACTTCACGACGCCCTGGAGCGCCTCCAGGTCGCCGAGGCGGACGCCCTCGAGCTCGGCCGTGAGATCGGATCCGTCGCTTTCTCCTTCGAGCTTCGACTCGTGGATCGACATGAGCGCCTTGAACGCCCGAATGAGCTGGCGGGCATCCGCGATCGGCTGCCCCTTCACGGCCGCGCTCATCATCGACGAGGACGCCTGACTGATCGAGCACCCCTGCCCCTCGATCTTGACGTCGCGCACGACGCCCGAGTCGGCGTCGACGTCGAGGTAGAGGACGACCTCGTCGCCGCACAGCGGGTTGAATCCCTCGGCCTTCCGCGCCGGCGGCACCGGCAGCTCGCCGCGGTTCCGTGGCGCGCGGTAGTGGTCGAGGATGATCTCTCGGTAGAGGTCTTCGAGACCGGGCATGTCCGGGGCTCCAGGGTCAGATTGCGAAGAACTTCTCGGCCTTGGCCAGCGACTCGACCAGCGCGTCGGCGTCGGACTCATCGTTGTACACGTACAGCGACGCGCGCGTGGTCGCGGGCACGCCGAGCACCCGCATCAGCGGCTTGGCGCAATGGTGCGACGCCCGGACGCACACGGCGTCCTCGTCGAGCACCTGGGCGACGTCGTGGGCGTGGATGCGGTCGAACAGGAACGAGATCGCGCCACCGCGGTGCTCGACGTCGCGTGGCCCGTGGACGTGCAGGCGGGATTCGAACCTCTCCTCGAGCGCCCGCAGCGTGTATTCGGTGAGCGACTTCTCGTGGGCGCGGACGGCGTCCATGCCCAGCCCGGAGAGGTAATCGATGGCGGCCGACAACCCGCTCGCCTCGACGAACGGCATGGTGCCGGCCTCGAACTTCCAGGGCACCTCGTTGGGCTCGAAGCCGTCGACGCGCACGTCGGTGATCATCTCGCCGCCGCCCAGGAACGGAGGCATTGCGTCGAGCAGCTCGGCACGTGCCCATAGGCCACCGATGCCGGTGGGGCCGAGCATCTTGTGGCCGGTGAAGCCGACGAAGTCGGCGTCCCACGCCTGCACGTCGACGGGGAGGTGCGGGACGGCCTGGGCGGCGTCGACGAGCAGTCGCGCGCCGGCGGTGTGGGCTGCGTCGGCCAACGGGCGGATGTCGTTGAGGGTGCCGAGCACGTTCGACATGGCCGTGACCGACAGGAGCTTCGCCCCGTCGAGCAGCCGGTCGAGGTCGGTGAGGTCGAGCCGGTAGTCGTCGGTGAGCGG
Organism: Actinomycetota bacterium; assembly: GCA_030948625.1. GTDB lineage: Bacteria > Actinomycetota > Acidimicrobiia > IMCC26256 > JACDBD01 > JALZAA01. Next base: position 4,503 of record JALZAA010000030.1, on the reverse strand, counting down.
GATCCAGCGCAGCTCGATGCCGCGCTCCTCGGCGAGGATGTGCCACGGGACGATGTTGGCGTGGTGCTCCATGGCGGTGATGACGACCGCGTCGCCCGGGCCGAGGTTCTTCCGCGCCCACGAGTAGGCGACGAGGTTGATGCCCTCGGTGATGTTCTTCGTGAACACGATCTCGCTCGTGGCGCGCGCGTTGAGCAGCTTCGCGACCTTGGCCCGCGCGCCCTCGTACGCGGCCGTCGACTCCTCGGCGATCGTGTAGATGCCGCGGTGCACGTTCGCGTAGTGGTGTCGGGCGTGGTACTCCATCGCGTCGAGCACTGCGCGCGGCTTCTGTGACGACGACGCCGAGTCGAGGTACACCAGCGGCTTGCCGTTGACCTTGCGCTCGAAGATCGGGAAGTCGGCCTTGATGCGGCCGACGTCGAGGACGTCCGTCATCGGGCCACCTCCGCGGTGCGGAAGGTGTCGAAGCCCTCACGCTCGAGACGGTCGGCGAGCTCGCGCCCACCGGACTCGACGATGCGCCCGCCGAGCAGGATGTGCACGGCGTCGGGCGTGAGGTGCTCGAGGATCCGCCGGTAGTGGGTGATGAGCAGGATGCCGAGGTCGGGTCGCGCCGAGCGGACCTCCTCGACCCCGCGGGCGACCACGCCGAGCGCGTCGATGTCGAGGCCCGAATCGGTCTCGTCGAGCACGGCGAGGTCGGGCTCCATGAGCGCCATCTGGAGGATCTCGTTGCGCTTCTTCTCGCCGCCCGAGAACCCCTCGTTGAGGTACCGCTCGGCGAAGCGGGCATCCATGCCGAGTCGCTTCGCCCAGTCGAGCAGCGCCATGCGGACCTCGAGCACCGAGTAGTCCTCGATGCCCTTGCGGGACGACATCGCCTGGCGCAGGAAGTTGAGCACGCTTACGCCGGGGATCTCCTCGGGGTGCTGGAAGCCGAGGAACAGCCCTCGTGCGGCGCGCTGGTCGGTCGGCAGTGCGGTCAGGTCTTCGCCCTTGAACAGGATGCGGCCCGCCGTCACCTCGTACGCGGGGTTGCCGAGCAGGGTGGCGGCGAGGGTGGACTTGCCGGAGCCGTTGGGGCCCATGAGGGCATGCAGCCCCCCGGCGGGCACCACGAGCGAGACCCCCTGCAGGATCTCGGTGCCCTGCACGGTGACATGGAGATCGTCGATCTCGAGCAGCGGCGTCTCGGTGTCAGCCGATACGTCGTCGGCGGCGGGCGGCATGCCGCCATTGTAATAACACTACGGGCGTAGTGAAAAACCTCAGCACGTCGGGTCGACGCCCGGCGTCGTGGGGGCGTGCCCTCGACCTCACCGGTCGACTGGCTACCAGCGGATCAGCGCCGTCGCCCACGTCATCCCGGCGCCGACGCTCGACACCAGCACGAGATCACCTCGCTGGAGGCGGCCGTCGTCTGCTGCTTCGGCGAGCCCGATCGGGATCGAGGCCGCCCCCGTGTTCCCGAATCGTTCGATGTTGAGGACGACGCGGTCGGGATCGATGTGGATCTTCTCGCCCACCGCCTCGATGATCCGGAGGTTGGCCTGGTGCGGAACGAACCACTTGACGTCCGCCAGGTCGACGGAGGCGCGCGCCAACGTGACGTCGATCGACTCGACGAGGGCCCCGACGGCGAACTCGTACACGGGCTTGCCCTTCATGTGGATCTGGTAGTCGGTGCTGACCACGGTGTCGGGTGTCGGCGGCATTCGACTGCCGCCGGCGCGGATCCCGACAATGTCGGTGAGCGACCCCTCACACCCGAGGTCCGAGCCGAGGATGCCGCTGGCATCGGCGGCTCGATCCAGGACGAGTGCGCCGGCGCCGTCGCCGAAGACGACAGCGGTGCCCCGATCCTCCGGGTTGATGAAGCGGGAGTAAGCCTCCACCCCGATGAGCAACGCGCGGTCCATCGGGCTCGCGTTCAGGAGCGCCCCGGTGACGACCAGGCCGTATACGAACCCGGTGCAGGCGGTATTGAGGTCGAATGAGCCGCAACTGATGCCGAGCTCTCCGCCGACGAAGGCGGCGGTGTGTGGAGCCAGCTGCTCCGGCGTGCACGTCGCGAGCACGATCACGTCGATGTCGGACGGTGCGAGCCCCGCGCTGGTCAGCGCAGAGCGGGCCGCGTTGGTGGCGAGGGTCGCCGACGACTGGTCCGGCGCCACCACCCGGCGCGCGCCGATGCCGGTCTTCGAGGCGATCCAACCCTCCTCGACGCCGAACCGCTGCTCCAGCTCCTCGTTGTGGAGAACCGCTGACGGGACGTCTGCGCCCCAGCCTGCGAAGTGGACGGGGGTCTCGCAGGTCGACATGTCGTCCACCTCCTACGTGCTGACGGATACTGAAGCTGCACGGGTGAGGCACTGCTTCACCTGTGCGACGCCGTAGACAGCTTCGTCGAGCGAGCTCGCCACGGGATTGAGATGGAACGCGCGGCAGCCGGCCTCGACGTACGGCACCAGCGCCGCCGCGATCTCCTCGGGTGTTCCGGCGGGGGAGTAACGCTCGAGCGCGCTGAACGGCAGCCCGTAGAACGCCTCCATCTGCTCGGCCAACCGTGCGCGCGCGTCCTCGCCGGTCGGACCGAAGCCGCACCACAGCTCCAAGGCGTGCTGCCACGTCACCGGGCCGCGCCCGGCACGGTCGGCGTGCTCTTCGACGCGCTCGACCGCCTCGGCGAACCGGCGCGGGGACACGAACACTCCAACCCACCCCTCTCCCAGCGTCGCGGCACGTCGATACGCGGCGTCGCTGCGACCGCCGACGATCAGAGGGACCGGGGGAGACGGCGCCGGGAGCACCTGCGTACCGTCCAGTGAGAAGAACTCGCCCTCGAACGTGACGGCCTCTCCTTCGAGCAGACGCCGCAGCACCTCCAGCGACTCGTCCATCCGCCGGCCGCGCGTCCGCATGTCGACGCCGCAGCTCTCCACCTCGTGCGGGTCTTCGCCGGCGATGCCGACGCCGAACGTGAGCCGGCCGGGCGCGAAGTGGGCCAGCGTCGACACCTGCCGAGCCACGGTCACCGGATGCCGCAGGGGGAGCTGGTAGACGCCGACGTACAGCTTGATGGTCGGGTGAAGACCGGCGTACGTGGAAACCGTCGTCAAACCGTCGACGCCGACGCCGCCTTGAAAGGTGACGTGATCGGTGCTTCCGACGTAGTCGAGACCGGAGGCCGCCGCGATCGCGACTCGGTCGCGTGCCCGATCGTCGAGCGTTTGGACCGTCAGTATCCCGACTTCGAGGTCGCCCACGCGCTCCTCCGGGGTCTCACCTGCCCACCAGCGGGATCGGAGCCGTGGGCTCGACCTACTCGTGGATGTTGCGCTTGGTTCCGAAGAACCCTACTTGGGATCCGCCGTACATCAGCTCGTCAGCGGACACCCTCTGGGACCAAGTGTCACGGATTCGGTTACACACATTGGGGTTCGATCTACCGAGATTTCGCGGGGACCGAGAGCGACACTGCGAAGTCGTCATCCGGGTCGGTCCACCACTCGCTCATGCTGAGCCCACCGGCGGCGAGCTCGTGCTCGACCTTGTCGCGGCGGAACTTGGCGCTGATCTCGGTGCGCATCTCCTCGCCCGCGGCGAACTGGACCTCGAGGTCGAGCTGCGCCGAGCGCGCCGACTGGGCCATGTCCGACCGGAGGCGCATCTCGATCCACTCCTCCGCCGGGTTCCACCGGGCGACGTGGGAGAAGCGCTCGGGGACGAAGTCGAACCCCAGCTCGCGGTTCAGGACCGCGAGGACGTTGCGGTTGAATGCGGCGGTGATCCCGGCGGAATCGTCGTACGCCGCCTCCAGACGGGCGACGTCCTTGACGAGATCGGTGCCGAGCAGGAACGAGTCGTCGGGCCCGAGGCCCGAGGCGATCGTCCGGTAGAAGCGGCTGCGGGCGTCGGGCTCGAGGTTTCCGATCGTGCTGCCGAGGAACGCGACGAGCCGCCGACCGCCGGTAGCCAGGCGGTTGAGGTGGTGCTCGAAGTCGCCGACGACCGCATGCACGTCGACGCCCGGGTACTCGCGCTCGATCGCCACGGCCGCATCGCGCAGCGTCGCCTCGCTCACGTCGAAGGGGACGAACCTGCGCAGCGTCCCCTGCGCCGACAGCGCGTCGAGCAGCAGTCGGGTCTTTTCGGAGGTACCCGACCCGAGCTCGACGAGGGTGTCCGCGTCCGCGCGCTCGGCGATGTGCCCGGCGTGCGCCTTGAGGATCGCTCGCTCGGCCCGTGTCGGGTAGTACTCCGGCAGCCGCGTGATTGCGTCGAAGAGCCGGGACCCTTCCTCGTCGTAGAACCACTTGGGCGGCAGTGCCTTCGGCCGCGCCGTCAGGCCGTGCCGGGAGTCGGCGCGCAGTGCGGCGGCGGCGTCATCGGGCCCGAGGTGCACGTCGACGCGCACGCGAGACGGTGACGATGTTGAAGACATCCGGTGGCCTTCCGGTCAGATGGGCCGGGTCTCGAGCTTGTCGTCCCCGAACTCGA
>JALZAA010000259.1 GCA_030948625.1 Actinomycetota bacterium | reverse complement strand
CGCCAAGGTGTAGCCGTTGACGATCCACTGCGCAGCCGACAGCGCGCCGCCGAGGTCGGCGCCGATCGGGCCCAAAGCGACGTTTACGATCGTCGCGTCGAGGGTGATCATCAGGAAGCCCAACGAGATCGCGGTGAGTCCGAGGGCGCGGCTGCGCCCGGCGCTGCGATTCGCGAGCAACTCCATCGGGTCGATCGTCCGACTCGGCAGCGCCGTTGTCCACGACGCCTGAGGTCACGCTGATAGACGCCGCCTAACAGTCAGCGCATCGTCCAGATCGACGGAGCGGGCGTCTTATGAGGCGGCAGCTAAGAGCGTGACGGGATAGGTCGTGGAGATCGACGGTTGTTTGAGCAACGATCTGCGAAGGGCCTCGTCGGCCCTCGCAAATTCCAAATTGACCGCTAGGAGGTCACGATGTCCGTCGTTTCTCAGCAGGACCGCCTGGCCGGCGCCTGGAACTTTTCGGCCGTTCATTCAGCGATCACGTTCTCGATTCCGTATTTGGTCGCATCGTTTCGCGGGTCGTTCCAGGAGGTCGCTGCCACGTTTGTCGACGGCAAGCTCAGCGGGGCCGCCGTGGTCTCCTCGGTCGACGTCAAGGACGAAAACCTCGCAGCGCACTTGATGAGCGCGGAGTTCTTCGACGCTGACAACCACCCCGAGATCACCTTCACCTCCGATGGGCTGAAGATCAACGGCGACAACGTCCAGCTCGATGGCGAGCTGACCATCAAGGGCGTCACCGCGGCGCTGCATGCAACGGGCACCGTTGAGGGCCCCATCGAGGACTTCATGGGCAACACGCGGCTGGGCTTCACCCTAAAGGCCATGATCGACCGCACGGCGTACGGCGTCAGCTGGAACGCAGACCTGCCGAGCGGGGGCCGCGCGCTGTCCGACGACGTCGAGCTGACCGCCGAGCTCGAGTTCATCCAGGCCGCTTGAGCAGACAGGAGCGATCGTTATGGACTATCTCGTCGACTTCACCATCACGGTGCCCGAGGGTACGCCCGCCTCCGAGCTTGAGCAGCGTATGACAGGCGAAGTAGCCCGCGTTGCCGAGCTCGCGGCGCAAGGTCACACGTTGCGCGTCTGGAAGCCCTTGCCCGACGACGGACGCTCTCGCGCCGTCGGCCTGTACCGCGCCGCCGATGACTCAGAGCTGCAAGCGATCTTGGAGTCCCTGCCGCTGCGGCCTTGGATGGAGATCACGGTGACGGCGCTGGCCGAGCACCCCAACGACCCCGCTCTGTCGAGCGCACCGGCGTCATGAGCGACGAGACGCCGCGAGTGGTGGTCATCACCGGAGCGTCGCAGGGCATAGGCGCGAGCTTGGTCCCCGCCTACAGGAGGCTCGGCTATGCCGTGCTGGGCACCTCGCGGACGATTCCGCCGTCCGACGACCCGATGATTGCCACGGTTCAGGGGGACATCGCAACGGCGGACACGGCCGCGCGCGTTACCCGGCACGCGATTGACCGCTTCGGTCGCATCGACACGCTGATCAACAACGCCGGCGTGTTCGTGGCCAAGCGGTTCACGCAGTACACCGACGAGGATTACGACCTGGTCACGGGCGTGAACCTCGGCGGGTTCTTCCACATCACCCGCCGCGCGATCGAGCATATGGAGCGGGCCGGTAGCGGCCACGTCGTCAACATCACAACCACGCTGGTCGAGCACGCCGACGTCAAAGTCCCGTCCGCGTTGGCGTCCCTCACCAAGGGCGGGCTGGCGGCGGTGACCAAGTCGCTGGCAACCGAGTACGCCGCCACGGGCATCCGCGTGAACGCCGTCTCGCCGGGAGTGATCAAGACACCGATGCACGCACCGGAGACCTATGACGGCCTGGGCACGCTGCACCCAATGGGACGCATGGGTGAGACGAGCGATGTCGTGAGCGCGGTCATGTATCTCGAGTCGGCGCCGTTCGTCACCGGCGAGTTCATGCACGTCGACGGCGGCCAGAGCGCCGGCCATTAATCGGAGTAACAAGGAGCTGACCATGACCGCCCTCCCATCACCCAAACTTCGCCACGTCTATCGCGTCGACGCCAACCTCGACGCCCTGCTCGACGTTGGCGAGACGCCAGAAG
>JALZAA010000238.1 GCA_030948625.1 Actinomycetota bacterium | reverse complement strand
CGGGCCAACCGGTTCGAGTTCGAGCCCGAGTTCACGGCCAAGGTGCTCCGGCGCGGGATCCGCATCTACGAGGTGCCGATCTCGTACGCGGGCCGCGAGCCCCACGAGGGGAAGAAGATCACGTGGCGTGACGGGATCTCCGCCCTGTGGACGCTCGTGAAGTACCGGTTCGTTCCCTGATCGTGACGTGGTGGCAGCCGAGGGCGCGCCGAGCTGCACCGTGACCGGTTGGGCCGCGGTCGTCGTCAACTACGAAGCCGGGGCTGCGCTTTCCCGCTGCGTCGCGTCGCTCCTCGCCGACACGAGCAGCGGCGCCGCTCCGCATGTTGTCGTCGTCGACAACGGGTCGTCGGACGGCTCGGCTGCCGAAGTCGAGCACGCGTCGCCGGCGGTGACCGTGCTGTACCCGGGTGAGAACCTGGGCTACGCGCGCGCGGCCAACCTCGGCATCGACGCGACCGACACGCCCGTTGTCGCAGTGTGCAATCCGGACCTCGAAGTGGGGGAGGGGACTGCGGCCGCGATGCTCGGTCGCTTCGCAGCCGAGCCCGACCTCGCCGCCGCGGGCCCGATGATCCGGAACCCCGACGGGAGCATCTACCCGTCGGCGCGTTCGGTGCCCCGCCTCCGCGACGCCGTCGGTCACGGGCTGTTCGGCCTCGTTCGGCCGACGAACCGGTTCACCCGTCGGTACCGGCAGCTCGACGCCGACCCTCGCCGCCGGCGCGACGTCGACTGGGTATCGGGCGCCGCCGTCTGGCTCCGGCGCGACGCGGTCGCCGGCGTGGGAGGTTGGGACGAGCGCTACTTCATGTACGTCGAGGACGTCGACCTGTGCTGGCGGCTCCGGCGCGCCGGGTGGCGGGTCGGATACGAGCCCACGGGCAGCGTGATGCACGTACAGGGAGCGACCACGGCCAAGCACCCCTACCGCATGATCGCCGAGCACCACCGGTCCCTGTTCCGCTTCGCGGCCCGACGGTGGCACGGGCTCCGGCGGCTCGGGCTGCCCTTCGCAGCGGTGTTCCTGACCATGCGGGCGGGCCTGGCGATGGCCGAGCACGCGCTGCGCCGGCGACCGAGGCCGCCGCAGGTCACCGGGTAATCTCGGATATCTCATGCCGAAGTCTCGAAGCCGTTATGCCCGCGCGCAGGCCCGGGCTCGTTACCGTAAGCCCAAGCGCCGAGGCGGATCGTTTGGTTGGAATGCCGGGATCGCGCTGATCGCGGTGCTCGGCATCGCCCTGCTGGTCTGGACGGTCGCGAGCCGCCGCTCGGAGGCCGTGGCCGCGCCCCGCGCCGGCAACCCGGCCACGGGCCAGGCCGGCGACCACTGGCACGCCAGCCTCGACGTGTACCAGTGCACCGATTGGGTCACCACCAAGGCGGCCGAGTTCGAGACCAAGGCCGATAACCCGGGCATCCGCGTCGGCATCCACTCCCACGGCGACGGCCTCATCCACATTCACCCCTTCAACTCTTCCGAGAGCGGCAACAACGCCACCGTCGGCCGGTTCATGAACTACGCCGGGTATTCGGTGAGCTCGACCTCGTTCGACCTGTGGCCGGGCGCGGACGGGAAGAAGGTGCAGGAGAAGAACGGCGATCAGTGCACGCTGCCCGATGGCACCAAGAAGAGCGGCACACTGACCTGGTACGTGAACGCGAAGAAGCAGTCCGGCGACCCCGCCGGTTACCACCCCAAGGACCACGACAAGATCGTCCTGGTCTTCGCGCCCGCGGGCACGACACTCGACTCCATCGTGGCCGAGAAGGGTCCGCCGCCCAACTCGCAGCAGGTGCCGTCGGACGAGACTCCGTACAGCACCGCGCCGGGCGGATCCGCGCCCGTCCCCGTGCCGGAGTCTCCCGCACCCAGCGCACCACCACCTTCGTCGTGAAGGCGATCGTGCTCGTGGGCGGGGAGGGCACCCGCCTCCGCCCGCTCACGTACACGACGCCGAAGCCGTTACTCCCGATCGCCAACGAGCCCTTCTTGGAGCGCCAGCTGACCTGGCTGGCGCGCCATGGCATCGACGAGGCCGTGCTGTCGCTGGGCTATCTCCCCGACGCGTTCGCGGCGCACTTCACCGCCGACCGTTTCGGTGACCTCGCGCTCCGGTACGCGGTGGAGGAGGAACCACTCGGGACTGCGGGCGGGATCCGCTACGCGGCCGAGGTGGCGGGCATCGACGAGCGCTTCGTCGTCTGCAACGGCGACGTGCTGACGACGCTGGACCTGACGGAGATGGTCGACTTCCACGACGAGCGCGGCGGCGAGGCCACGATTCACCTCTGCCGGGTCGCCGACCCGTCGGCGTTCGGAGTGGTTCCGACCCGATCCGACGGCGAGGTGATCGCGTTCGTCGAGAAGCCGCCTCGCGAGAAGGCGCCGAGCCACTGGATCAACGCGGGCACGTACGTGCTCGAGC
>JALZAA010000224.1 GCA_030948625.1 Actinomycetota bacterium | reverse complement strand
ACGAACTCCTCGTCCCGCGCCCGGTCGCCGTACTCGAGCCAGTTGAGCACCGCCTCGACGAGGTAATCGACGAGCGTGTGCGCGGCCCATTCGTGCAAGTCGGCCGGCACCTGGCCGCCGAGCAGCGCCCTCGACGCGTCGACCGACCGCTCCCGGAGTTCGCGGGCGTAGTCGGCGAACTGCGGCTCGTGGGCGGCGTGGCGCCAAAGCAGGTGGAAGCCGTCGGGATCCTCGCGCGCCACAGTCAGCAGCGAGCGGGTGCCCACACCGCCGGCCCCGCGCGAGTACCCGCTCACGAACTCCTCGGCCAGCCGGTCGAACACCCGCTGCAGGACGGCCCGGTACAGCTCCTCTTTCGAGGCGAAGTGCCGGTACACGATGAGCTTCGTGATGCCGGATGCGGCGGCGATGTCCTCCATCGACGTCGCCGCGTAGCCGGTGCGGGCGAAGGCCCGGGCCGCCCCCCGCAGGATCGACTCCTGGCGGGCCGCCCGGGGGAGGGGCCCCCGCTGCGCGACCGGCGCGACCAGCGGAGACTCGGTGGGGGTTGCCATAGGTATACTCATGAGTATACCCTTGGCCGTGTATCGGTCAATGGAAGGCGAACCGGCGTGAACCGGGGGAGCGATGAACCTCCAGCTCGAGTGGACCGAGAACGAGCTCCTTTCCGACGACCCGATCGACGAGCCGCTCGTCGTCGGAGGCGTGCGCTGTCATGGCGGGTTCGACCCCGACGGCGTGTACCGGTCACCGCGGACGCGAGACCGTGTTCCGGCGATCGAGTCGTGGCAGAAGAACCACGCCGCCGCCTTCGGGACCGATCTCATCGACGTGCCGCTCTCGACGTGGCCCGAGACCTACCCCAACGTCGAGCAGGCGAAGTTCCTCGTCCGCGAGGGCGTGCGCGATCCGGTGGTCACCACGCTCACCCGCATCGGCACCGTCGAAGGCTTCGGGGCGATGATCCGCTACGCCAACGTCGGCGACCTGCAGTCGTTCTTCGACGAGAGCATCGCCGGTACCGCGCTCGCCCACCTCGACGGCGGGCTGTTCGAGGCGCATGCACGTGACGAAGCCGGATTCGGCGACGAGGCCGGCCACAAGCAGATGTGGTTCGCGGCGCGCGATGTCGCCTTCGATCGTCCCGTCACCGAGGACGAGACGGCCCGCATGCTCGAGCGCATGGGCCTCGGGGGTGGCGGGAGCACCGTTCCGGACCCGCAGAAGATCCGGCGGCAGATGGAGGCGGCCCACCAGTTCGCCGACCTCGACCTCGACTTCGAGATGATGATCCAGCGGATGATCAACATCATGCTGATCGAGATCTCGGCCTTCCACACGTTCGCGTGGGCGGAGACCGTCCTGTCCGACACCGATCTCGTCGCCGGTGACGGCGAGGCGGGGCGGCTGGTGTCGTTCATCCGCCAGGACGAGATCCCGCACGTCGAATACCTCAAGACCGCGCTCTCCGAGATGCGCGACCGCACCTTCGTGGGTCAGTCGGGCCGCACGTACCCGGGCACCGAGGTGATCGGGCGGCTCTGGGACCGCGGCCTCGCCGAGTCGCTCGGGCCTCGGCGGGAGCAGAACCTGACCCTGACCCTGCGCGAAGTCGAGCACGCGCTCGACGGGCACCCGCGACGCGCCACGCTGCTCGAAGGGTTCCACGAGCACGGCAGCATCCGACCGACCGACGACGGTACGTTCGCCGCCGCCAGCACCTACTGAGGGATTGCGATGAAGTTCGGGCTGTTCTACGAGCACCAGCTGCCCCGTCCCTGGAACGAAGACTCCGAGTACACGCTGCTGCAGAACGCGTTGGAGCAGTGCGAGCTCGCCGACAAGCTCGGGATCCAGCACTGCTGGGAGGTCGAGCACCACTTCCTCGAGGAGTACAGCCACTCGAGCGCGCCCGAGGTGTTCCTGGCCGCGGTGTCGCAGCGCACCAAGCAGATGCGCCTCGGCCACGGCATCGTCCAGACACCGCCGGCGTTCAACCACCCGGCCCGGATCGCCGAGCGCATCTCGACACTGGATCTCGTGTCGGGTGGACGGGTCGACTTCGGCACCGGCGAGTCGTCGTCGGAGGCCGAGCTCGGCGGCTTCCTGATCGACCCGATCGAGAAGCGGGAGATGTGGGAGGAGGGCCTGCGCGTCGCGGTCCGGTGCATGACCGAGGAGCCGTTCACCGGCCACCACGGCAAGTACGTCACGATGCCGCCGCGCAACGTGGTGCTCAAGCCCCGACAAAAGCCGCACCCCCCGGTGTGGGTGGCGTGCAGCCGACGCGACACCATCCACCTCGCCGCGCAAAAGGGCATCGGGGCGTTGAGCTTCGCTTTCATCGACCCCGAGGACGCGCGCCACTGGGTCGGGGACTACTACGGGACGCTCGAGCGCGAAGGCGTGCCGATCGGCGACGCCGTCAATCCCAACCTCGCCTGCGTCACGACGTTCATGTGCCATCCCGACGAGGACGAGGCGTTGCAGCGCGGCCTCGAAGGGGCGAACTTCTTCGGGTACTCACTCGCGCACTACTACGTGTTCGGACGTCACCGTCCCGGCATCACCGACGTGTGGGCCGAGTACCAGCAGCAGCGAGCCGAGCAGGGCTTCGACCCCGGGGCGGTGCACGCAGCGGCGACAAACACCGACCGCCTTGGCGCCAAGATCGTGCAGGACGGCCTCGGTGGCCTGCGCGGCGCCGTCGGCACCCCGGACCAGGTTCGCGACTTCCTCCTGCGGTACGAGGAGTGCGGCGTCGACCAGGTGATCTTCGTGAGCCAGTCGGGCAAGAACCGCCACGAGGACATCATGGAGAGCCTGG
>JALZAA010000191.1 GCA_030948625.1 Actinomycetota bacterium | reverse complement strand
ACCCTCTCGAAGGAGGAGCTGGCCTCGATCGTGCGGTTCGGCATCCTGTTCGAGGCCATCCTGTTGTCGGGGTTCGGCTACCAGCTCGCCCTGAGCACCGACGTGACCGATCCCCGGTTCACGTACGCCCTCCACGAGCTCGGCGAGGAGACGCGCCATTCGCGGCTCTTCGTGCGCCTCGTCAACGAGCTGAAGCCCAAGCAGCGCAACCCGTTCAACAGCCCGGTGGCGGCCCGCATCCGGTCCCGCATGCTTCCCCTGCTGCTCCGGCGCCCGGCCACGCTCGACGCCTTCGTGCTCGCGGGCGAAGAGATCCCCGACCTCTTCCAGAAGCTCGCGGCCGAGCATCCCGACACCGACGAGTACGTGCGCGACGTGAGCCGCTACCACCGGATGGAGGAAGCCCGTCACCTGGCGTTCGCGCGCACCACGGTCGGCGAGCACTACCGCGAGGCCACGTGGACCGACCGGTTCGCGGTCCGCTGGCTCGTGCCGCTCGGCATCGTCGGGATGTTCGACATGATGGTGCAACCGTTCGTCTACCGGACCGTCGGGCTGCCGGCGCTGCGCACCTGGCGCGAAGTGCGGCGCAAGCCGAACCGCATCGCCCTCCGCCGCCAGTGCGCCCGCGCCGTGCTCAACGCGCTGCTCGACGCCGGGGCCCTGAAGCGGGGACGCATCCCGAGGCCCTGGCGACGCGTCGCCGGGGTCCGCCCCGACGGCAGCGAGCTTCCGGACTGAGCGACCGGCGTCGCCGGCTGCGTATCCGACTTGGCGATGCCGCGGGCGGGGGCCACAATGGGAGGTCCCCGACACGCCAGATGAGGCTCGCATGGCCGACAACGCCGACAACACGCTGATCGCCGAGGAACGAACGGTCGTCGGCAGCCGCCCCGCCGGGCGGCTGCGGCGCGCCGGGAAGGTCCCTGCGGTCATGTACGGCTTGGAGACCGACACGATCAAGGTCGCCGTGCCCGCCCGGGAGCTGAACCACATCCTCGCCGGCGAGTCCGGCGCCAACACGCTCATCACGCTGAGGATGGACGGCGACGAGAACCTGACCCTCGCCCGCCAGATCCAGCGGCACCCCACGCGGGGCGACCTCATCCACGTCGACTTCATCAGGGTCCGTCGCGACGTCGCCGTCGCCGCCGAGGTCCCGGTGAACCTCGAAGGCGAGCCCGAAGGTGTGCGCGACGGCGGCGTGCTCGAACAGCTCGTGTTCACGCTCAGTGTCGAGGCGAAGCCCGAGGACATCCCGCCCGCCGTCGAAGTGGACGTGTCGGGTCTCGGCATCGGCGACCAGCTCCGCATCGCCGACCTGCGCCTGCCCGCGGGCGTCGCGGTGCAACAGGAAGCCGACGAGCTCGTCGTGCAGATCGTCATGCCGCGAGTCGCCGAGGAGCCCGAGACGGCGGAAGCCGAGGAGGGCGAGGCTGTCGAGGGCGAGGTGCCCGAGGGCGAGGAAGGCGAGGCCGCGGCGGCCGAGGGCGGCGAAGGCGAGTCCCCGGCCGAGTCGTCCGAGAGCTGATCCTTCTTGCGTTTGCGGCCGCGCCGCGGCGCCGCGGCCGACCTGCTGGTCGTGGGGCTGGGCAATCCCGGTGACGAGTACCGCGGATCGCGTCACAACGTCGGCGCCGACGTCGTCGAACTGCTCGCCGAGCGGCACGGGGCCCGGCTGCGCAAGCGCAAGGAGCGCGCACTCGTCGACGAGGTGACGATCGACGGCCGGCGGGTGGCGCTCGCGGTTCCCCTCACCTATGTGAACGACTCCGGCCTCGCCGTCGGAGCGCTCGTCCGCAGGTTCGGCGTGTCCCCGGAGCAGCTCGTGATCGTCCACGACGAGCTGGACCTCCCGGTCGCCGAGCTCAAGGTGAAGTCCGGCGGTGGTCTGGCGGGTCACAACGGGCTGCGATCGATCGTCGCCCACCTGCGCAGCCAGGACTTCCAACGGGTACGGATCGGCGTCGGGAAGCCGGTGTCGAAGGAGCGCGGGGCCGACCACGTGCTCAACCGGTTCGGCAAGCGTGACCGGACCGAGGTCGACGTCACCGTCGAGCAGGCCGCCGACGCGGTCGAGGCCATCGTGCGCGACGGCGTCGACGCGGCAATGAACCGGTTCAACTAACGCGGCGGTATTCTCGGAGGCGTACGCACGTTGCGTGCGTCACCCCCGGTCGACCCGACTCGGGGGGTGTCTGCGCGCCCCACGAGGCCGAATGACCACCACAGAGACCCCTACAGCCGCTCCGCTCGTCGAGCTCCCGGCGCTGCTCGCCGAGGAGTCGGCGGTGCGCGCCGTCATCGACCGGGAGCCGATCGTGGCGGTGCCCGAGCCGGCCCGCGCCCTCTTCCTCGCCGCCCTCGCGCGGGTGACGACCCGCCGGCCGATCCTCGTCGCCGTTCCGACCGCGGTCGAAGCCGAGCGCGTCGCCCACGACGTCGCCCAGTACATCGGGACGGACGCCGCGGTCGAGC
>JALZAA010000176.1 GCA_030948625.1 Actinomycetota bacterium | reverse complement strand
GGTGTTCGACCGGCCACCGCCCGCCGAGCTGCTCGACGCCGGCGGCGAGATGGTCACCGTCTCCGGGCGTGGCGATGCGTCGGCGGCGCCCGCCCGCCTGCGGTGCCCGGCGCTGCCCGGCGGCGGCGGCGACATCAGCCGGTGGGCCGGCCCGTGGGCGCACGACGCCCGCTGGTGGGATCGGCGATCCCGTGTCCGCCGTGCGTACTGGCAGGTGTTGGTGACCGCGCCGGACGGGGAGAGCGTCGCGTGTCTCGTGGCGGTCGCCGCCGGCCACGCCGCGCTCGAGGCGCTCTACGACTGATCCGGTCAGCGCACCTCGTAGATCTCGTACGTGAGCGTCTGACTGTCGAGCGCGCCCTTCGCAACCGCCTGAATGCGGTTCAGCCACGCGTACCGTTCGTCACCCGTCTCGTACAGCGGCGCCGCGTAGATCGGCGCGCTCCCCGGCGGCACCGAGAGGTCGAGCCGGCCCCGATACGTCACGTACACGAGCGCGCCGTCAGTCGTCTCCAACGCGCCGCGCACGTCGAGCGTCCCCGTGCCCTCCGGCCCCAGGGTCATCCAGTCGGCGGCAGCCACGCCTTTCTGCTTCCCCGAAAGCCGCTCGCCTTCGTAGACCGCGTCGGTTGTCTCGACGATGATCCGCGTCCCGCACGGCGTGTTCGGGAGCACGATCGGGTCCGCCAGCGTGATCGTGGCGGTGCACAGCGGTACGAGCTCGATGGTCATATGGGCTCCTATTCGCCGCTCAGCGGAGGATCTCGATCAACAGGACCCACGCGTTGGCCAGCGCGCCGACGTACGCAGCGAGCAGTGCGAGCACCAACCAGTACAGCCCTCCGCCCGTTGTCGCGGCCAAGCTGATGCCGGCCACCGCGAACAGCACGGGCGCGCCGAGACCCATCACGCGACGGATCAGGATGGACGATGGTGGGGGCCCGCCTTTCCCCGGGTCCTGCGGCTGCATCGTGATACCGCGTTGCAGCAACAACACGAAACCGAACGTCACGACGCCGAGCACGATGAGCTCTGCGCTCAGCGCCCCACGTCGCTGACCGGGGACCAGCACCGCGGTCGACGTGGCGAGCACGCTTCCGAGCAGGATCACCGCTTCGGCGGCGCGGTTCACGAGCCACCTCGAATGGACGACCTCGCGGAGGTTGATCGTCAACCCCACGAAGACGAGACCGAGCAGCGCCGCCGATGCGCCGACGTGCGCGGTCGCGAACTCCGACCAGTGACTGCTCGTGTACTCCACTCCCTCATCCCTTTCGCGTGGCACCGACATCGACGGCGACGAGAAGCGACTCCCGACGCCACCGCTCGAGGCTCCCGCCGTAACGCGGCTGATACTTGTCGAAGACGAGCGTGCGGCCCCGATCTGACTCCTCGTCTTCGTCGACCAGCCGGGCGTCGGCGTCGAAGGTCGTGTCGCGCAGCCGCACGGCGACCGTCGAATCGGCACGCAGGTTCCGGACCCAGTCGGACGCTTCGCCGCCACCCGAAAGGAGGTAGATCGAGCGCCGGTCGAGCGCGAACCAGATCTCGATCTCGTGTGCCCGACCCGTGCTGCGGCCGCGAGTCGTGAGATAGCAGAAGTCGTCGTCCACCGCGTCGATCAGGTCGTCCATTCAGCGCGGAATGACCAGCTCGACCGTCAGCCCGGCCGGGTCGCGTACCGCGGCGACGCGCCAGCCCCACGGCTTGTCCTCGGGAGGCGTGTCGAAGACGAGACCTTCGCCGCGTAGCCGGTCGTACTCGGCGTCGACGTCGTCGACCTCGAAGTGCAGCTGGATCCGCTCGGGTCTGCCCGGCGGTTCGCCGACATGAAATGCCACGCATGGGCGGCCGCTGTCGTCTGCGAGCTGGACGAAACGCGACGTCTCGGCGGAGACCGTGAGGCCGAAATGCCCCGTGTACCAATCGCGCAGCGGACCGGGATCCTCGACGAACACGGTGACCAGCGAGAACCGCATCTGTCCTCCTTACGCCGTCGCAAGCTCCGGCGCTGCTCCGACGATCGGCAAAAGCTGCCGCCGCCACGCGGATGCTACGCGGGGCGCGCGAAGCTTGGCGTGTGCCGCCGCTCGAGTACCTGCGAGAGCTCGCAAGCCGAGATCACGGGCTCGCCGTGGTCGTGACCCAGCGACTCGACGGCTCGCCCCAGACCTCGATCGCCAACGCGGGGGTCCTCGCCCACCCGGTCAGCGGGGACGCGGTGGTGGGCCTCGTCGTCCGAGGCGGCACGCGCAAGCACGAGAACCTGCGCCGCCGTCCCCGCGCAACCGTCGTGTTCCGTGCCGGCTGGGAATGGGTCGCCGTCGAAGGCCCGGTCGACCTGGCGGGGCCCGACGACGCGCTCTCCGAGTTCGACGGCGGGCGTGTGCCGCAGCTGCTGCGCGACGTGTTCAGCGCCGCCGGCGGCACGCACGATGACTGGGACGAATACGACCGCGTGATGGCCGACGAAGAGCGACTCGCCGTGCTCGTTCGTCCCGAGCGCGTGTACTCCAACCCGGGGATCTGACCTCACCCGCCGCTGACTGACGCGTGGCGCAGGAGGAGCGGTGAGTTTCATCGGTCCCCGGCGTCGAAAGGGCAGCGACGGAGGGAGTGAGCAATGACAGCGCAAGAGCCTGCGTCCGAACGGAACCTCGACGGTTACGACGCACCCCCGATCGCGTGGACTCGGGTGCGTGAGCGCCTGGACGAGGGTGTGACCCAACCGCCCGGGACCGGCGGACCGGACCGGCACACGCACTGGCTGGCGACGACGAACCCGGACGGCAGTCCGCACGTCATGCCGCTCGGGGTCCTCTGGGTCGACGGCGCCTTCTACTTCAACGCCGGTCCCGGCACGCGCAAGGCGAGGAACCTCGCCCAGAACCCGCGCTGCGTCATCACGGTGGCCACGCACCCGTTCGACATCGTCGTGGAGGGCGACGCCGTGAAGGTCACCGACGACGCCGAGCTCCGGCGTATCGCCGACGTGTACGCAGCCGAGGGCTGGCAGCCGACCGTGCGCGACGGCGCCCTGTACGCGGAGTTCAGCGCCCCCAGCGCCGGCCCGC
>JALZAA010000133.1 GCA_030948625.1 Actinomycetota bacterium | reverse complement strand
TCGACGTGCTCGAGAGCGAGGGACACGAGGTCGTTCCGATGTCGCGCTCCACCGGCGTGGACGTCGTCACGGGGAAGGGTCTGGCCGAGGCCCTGACCGGCGTGAAGTGCATCATCGACGTCGCCACCGGACCGTCGCCGGACCAGAAGGAGGCCACGGCGTTCTTCACCACCGCGGCCCGGAACCTGCAGAAGGCCGGCGAGCGGGCCGGCGTGCAGAGGATGGTCGTGGTATCGATCATCGGGATCGACCGCTTCGCCGGGGGGTACAGCGCAGCGAAGGTCGCCCACGAGCAGGCCATGTTGTCGGGCCCGATCCCCGCGTCTGTGCTGCGCGCATCGCAGTTCCACGAGTTCGTCCCGCAGCTCGTCGAGTGGGGCACGCAGGGCGACGTGGCCTACATGCCAAAGATGCGCACACAGCCGGTTGCCGCCCGGACCGCGGCGGAGGCGCTCGCCGACCTGGCCACCGCGCCCGCGCCGGGGGCGGATGCCTCCGGGCCGCCGTTTCCCGAGATCGCCGGCCCGCGGGAGGAGAACCTCGCCGCGCTTGCGACACTGTTCGTCGCGCGCCGCGGTGACGCGGTGCGAATCGAGGAAGTGAGCGACCCGGGCGACCCGGACCAGGTGCTCAACGAGACGGGTGCCCTGCTGCCCGGCCCGCATGCCACTCTCGCCGGCCCGACGTTCGCGGAGTGGCTCGCCTCGACGTGAGAAGTTTGCCGCCGACTAGGAGAATCGCGTCATGGACGAGGCATCGTTTGCCGTTCGACGTATCGGGATCGTCGACTCACCGCTCACCGACAGGAAGACGGCGCCCAAGCAGGGCTACGAAGGGTCTCCGGACGCCTGGCTGGTGTTCGACGCCGACGTGCTCGACGGTCTCGACGGCATCCGAGCAGGTGATCAGATCCTCGTCCTGACGTGGCTCGACCGCGCGGACCGTGATGTCTTGCGCGTCCATCCGCGCGACGACCACACCAACCCCGAGCAAGGAGTGTTCAGCACCCGCTCTGCCGACCGCCCCAACCCCATCGGCCTCCACCAAGTCGAGGTCGCATCGATCGACGGCCCGAGGCTTCGAGTTCGGAATCTCGAAACCTTGGACCGGACGCCGATCCTGGACGTGAAGCCGGTGCTGACGCCGCCCGGCCCGGATGCACGCGGCTGAACCACGCTGACCGATGTCGAGAACGCCGCCGCTGCTCCGACGTAGCAGTTGACAGCATTGGACGAACTCGGAGGCAGCAATGGCGAAAGTTCGTGTCCACAACTTCTCGATATCCGTCGACGGATACGGGGCCGGACCTGAGCAGAGCCTCGACAACCCGCTCGGAGTCGGCGGAAACGGGCTGCACACGTGGGCGTTCAAGACGCGCGCGGGTCGGCAGATGCTGGGCCAGCCGGGTGGCGAGGAGGGCGTCGACAACGACTTTTGGATGCGCGGGGATGACGGCATCGGCGCCACCATCATGGGCCGCAACATGTTCGGTCCCATCCGGGGACCGTGGGGTGACGATGAGTGGAAGGGCTGGTGGGGCGACGAGCCGCCCTACCACCACCCGGTGTTCGTGCTCACCCACCATGCGCACGACCCCATCCCGATGGAGGGCGGTACCACCTTCTCTTTCGTCTCCGACGGCATCGAGGCAGCGCTCGAGCGCGCGCTGGAGGCCGCGGATGGCAGTGACGTCAGGATCGGCGGTGGCGTCTCCACGATCCAGCAGTACCTCCGCGCCGGCCTGATCGACGAGATGCACGTGCCGATCGTCCCCGTGCTCCTTCGTGACGGCGAGCGGCTCTTCGACAACCTCGACGGTGCCCTGGATCGGTACGAATGCGTCGACTTCGTCAGCTCACCGGGTGTCGCGCACGCCCGCATCGCCAAGACGACGCCGTAGCCCGCGGGCTGGAAGGGCGGAGCAGGCGGGGCGTGTAATCCGGCCCCGTCAGAGGCGGATACCTTCGAGGCTGCATGGCCGTCGATACCGATCCCAAGCCAATCCTGCTGACCGTCGACGACGACCCGGGTGTGTCGCGCGCCGTCGCCAGGGACCTCCGCCGCCACTACGGCGAGTCATACCGGGTGGTGCGGACGGAGTCCGGGCCGCAGGCCCTGGAGACACTGCGGGAGTTGAAGCTGCGCGGTGACCTGGTGGCGGTGCTGCTCGCCGACCATCGCATGCCCGACATGAGCGGCCTCGAGTTCCTCGAGGAGGCGATGGACCTGTTCCCCCAGGCGAGGCGGGCGCTCCTCACCGCCTATGCCGACACCGACGCCGCCATCGACGCCATCAACGTCGTCGACCTCGACCATTACCTGCTCAAGCCCTGGGACCCGCCCGAAGAGAAGCTCTATCCCGTCATCGACTCCCTGATCGAGATGTGGCTCGCCACGGACGAGCATCCGGTCACCGATACCCAGGTGGTCGGGCACCGCTGGTCGGCCCCGTCGTTCGAGGTGCGCGACTTCCTTGCCCGCAACTCCGTGCCCTACCGGTGGCTCTCGAGTGAGGAGCCGGAGGGTCGGCGGCTGCTCGCCGCGGCCGGAGTGGATGTCACGAGGATCCCCCTGGTCGTGACGGCCGACGGCGACTACCTCGTCGAGCCGACCATGGGGGAGCTGGCGGCAAGGGTGGGGCTGTCGACCACGCCGACGACGGACTTCTACGACGCGGTGATCGTCGGCGGCGGCCCGGCAGGACTCGGCGCCGCCGTGTACGCGGCGTCGGAAGGGCTCCGCACCGTACTGGTCGAGCGGCAGGCCACCGGAGGTCAAGCGGGTCAGAGCTCTCGCATCGAGAACTACCTCGGCTTTCCCGACGGTGTGACGGGTACCCAGCTCACCGACCGGGCCCGGCGGCAGGCGCAAAAGTTCGGCGCCGAGATCCTCACCACCCGCGACGTGATCGGCCTCGACGTGCGCGCGTCGTCGCGCGCGGTTCGGTTTGCCGACGGCAGTGAGGTCGTTGCGCACGCAGTGCTGCTCGCCACGGGGATCTCCTACCGCAAGCTCCGTCTGCCGGAGGCCGACGCGCTGACGGGCCGCGGCATCTTCTACGGCTCGGCGGCGACGGAGGCACCGACCTGCTCGGGCGAAGACGTCTACGTGGTCGGCGGCGCCAACTCCGCCGGCCAAGCGGCGGTGTTCCTGTCCCGGCACGCCAGGCGCGTCACACTTTTGGTGCGGGCAGACAGCCTCGACATGTCGATGTCGTACTACCTCATCCGCCAGATCGACGAGATCCCGAACATCGACGTGCGCGTCACCACCGAAGTGATCGGGGTGCACGGCGATGACCACCTCGAGGAGCTCACGCTGTGCGACAACCGCGCCGGAACGCAAGAGACGGTGGGTGCCGGTTACCTCTTCGTGTTCATCGGCGCCGAACCGCGGACGGATTGGCTGGAGGGGGCGGTCGCGCGTGACGCGAAGGGGTTCGTGCTGACGGGGCCCGACCTTCTTCTCGACGGGAGCCGACCGCGCGGCTGGGACGTCGATCGTGATCCGTACTACCTCGAGACCAGTGCGCCGGGCGTATTCGCTGCCGGTGACGTCCGGGCCAACTCGGTGAAGCGAGTGGCCTCGGCGGTCGGCGAGGGCGCGATGGCGATTCAGCTCTTGCACGGCTATCTGGAGCACCGATGACCGAGCCCGAACGGTTGACGCCGGAGGAGCTACGAACCCTGTTCCTGTTCGAGCACCTGAACGACGACCAAGTCGCGTGGCTCGCCGAGCGCGGCCGCATCGTCGAGTACGCGGCGGGCGCGACGATCCATGCCGAAGGGTCACCGGCTTCGTGCTTCTTCGTGCTCCTCTCGGGGACGCTCGCGATGTCGAACCGTGTGCAGGGGGGCGAGCTCGAGCTGTTCCGCACCGACTACTACGGCGCATACACCGGCGCGTTCGACTTCTATCTCGCTGACCACCGAGTTCCGCAGCTGTACCCGGGCACGGCGCGCGCCGTCACCGACTGCGGCCTCTTCGAGCTCCCCGCCGCCGAGTTCGGCAAGGCCTTTCAGGAGTGGTTTCCCATGGCCGCTCACCTCCTGGTGGGGAGCTCCACCCAGGGCCGCGCCGCCACTGAGACCGTCGCCCGGCACGAGCGACTCGTCGCCCTCGGCTCGGTGACCGCCGGTCTCACGCACGAGCTCAACAATCCTGTGACCGCGGTCGCCCGCGCGACGGCGAGGCTCCGAGAAATGCTGGCCGAGATGCGCGAGAACATCGGCGAGATGGTTCGCAGCGATCTCCCCGCCAACCAGCTGGAGGCGATCGCGGACCTCGCCGGACGCGCGCTGGAGCGCCGCCGGGACGCGCCGAGCCTGTCGCCGCTCGAGACGTCCGATCGCGAGGACGAGCTTGCCGACTGGCTGGAGCAGCACGGCGTCACCGGCGCTTGGGAAATTGCGCCCACGTTGGTCGCGGGCGGTCTGGACCTGCGTTGGCTCGAGAATCTTGCTGAAGCGTTGCCGCCGGGCCACCTCGAAGTCGGTCTGTCGTATCCCGTCCGCGCCCTGGAGTCCGACGGCCTCCTCGACGAGGTCACCGATGCCGCGGAGCGCATCTCTGGATTGCTCGCCGCCGCCAAGCAGTACACGCAGATGGACCGGGCGCCGCTGCAGTCGTTCGACGTCCACGAAGGCCTGGACGCCACCTTGACGATGCTCGGTCACAAGATCGGCGACGACATCGAGGTGGTCCGCGACTACGACGCGAGCCTCCCGAAGATCTCCGCCTTTCCCGGAGAGCTGAATCAGGTGTGGACGAATCTCATCGACAACGCCGTCGATGCCATGGACGGCCACGGCAAGCTCACCGTGCGCACCCAGCCCGATGGTGACGATCGCCTGATGGTCGAGATCGGCGACACCGGACCTGGGATCCCCGGCGAGGCGCGCAACCGCGTCTTCGAGCCGTTCTTCACCACCAAGGAGGTGGGCAAGGGCACCGGGCTCGGCCTCGACATCGCCTGGCGGATCGTCGTCGGACGCCACGCCGGCGAGATCCGACTCGAGTCGGCGCCCGGCGATACTCGGTTCCAGGTCGTCGTTCCGATTCGGCAGTCCGATCAGGCTGACGCACGGGCGAGGTGACGGCCAGCTAGGTGCGCGTTCTCACTGACACGGGCGCGCCTGCGGCGCGACCAATCCGGGCGGCGGTGAGCAAGCAGACGCCGAGGACCACGCTTGCGAGCACCATGACGGCGAAGGGCGTCCGGGTGTCGCTACCGGCGGTGACGCCGTGGATCGTTGCCGCGGCGAACAGCGGGAAGCTGGCGTAGTGCACCCGGCGCCAGATGCGGTTCGGCATGCGACGACGCAGGAGCGACGTGACCTCGACCGCGGCGAGCAGATAGAAGGCGACGATTCCCCATGCGACCGCGCCCGGACTCCAGCTCGACGCGAAGGGCACGAGAATGCTCACCAGGTCGAAGTGCACGAAGCTGTCGAGCAGGATCGCGACGAGGTGCACGAGCGTGAAAACGACGGTGGCACCTCCGACGAAGCGGTGCAGGTCCAGGAGCCAGGCCGGCGTGGGCTTGCGCCCGAACAGCTTCGTGGACAGCAGGAGACCCCACACGACGGTTGCGGTGAGCAACGCCCACGCGACGAGCCCGCTGGCACGCGCCACGTACCACCAGATCTGCATCAGCGCGCCGTCCGTACCCCGGTGGTGAACCGAGCCCACGCGGTCGTCGTCACGCGACGACCGTGGTCGTCGGTGAACAGCGCCGCGATGGCGTGCTCCTCGAGGAAGGCCACGCCGTCATCGAGCCCGGCAACGAAGGCCGCCTTCGCGAAGACTTCGGCCAGCCAGGCATCGGAGGCAATTGCCGTCACCGCGGCCAGGCCAGAAGCCGCGGGCTGCCCGGTGGGCGGATCGATCACATGGTGGGCCGGGAGACCGTCGACCGTCCACTGACGCTTCGTGCGACTGGTGGTGGCCACCCCGCCGTCGGCGACGAGGACCCTGTCGATAGAGGACTCGGTGAAGGGATCCATGACATCGATCGTCCACGCCGTGTCGTCGGCGGCGCGTCCGGCGACGCGCACGTCTCCGCCGACATTCACGCACGCGCCGCGAGCACCCTCCGTCATCAGCTGCGAGACGACGAGGTCGGCCGAGTAGCCCTTTCCGATACCGCCGGGATCGAACGCCACCTTCGGCGGCATGCGCACGAGTTGGATGTTCTCGTCGACTTCGATGCCGCCGCAGTCGCGGCGCCGGTCGGACACGCCGGCAGCGGTGGCCGCCGGGACCTCGTCGAATGTGCGGTCGTATCCCGCACGCACGACGTCGCCCAGGACCGTGGGATCGAATCGGCCGTTCGTGATCCGCCAACCGTCGACGGCTCGCGCAATGAGACAGCACGTGGAAGGAGAGACGACGACCGGAGCCGCACCGGCCGCATTGAGGAGGCTGATCTCGCTGTCGGGAAGGAACCGGCTCCACCGGCGCTCGAGCTCGTCGAGCGCGTCCCGGGCGGCGTCTGCTTGAGTCGCGGCGTCAACCCCGTTCACGAGCACGTGGGCCTCCGTGCCCATGACGTCGAAGCGAAAGTCAGCTTGCACGCGTCTGCGTGTGCGACGACGCGGAGCTCCCGGAACCTGGAACGGCCTGGTAGCGGGTCGAGCTCGAGCTCGACGTGGTGTTCGAGTTCGAGCCGCTCGTGGAGCTGCTGCTCGAGCTCGTCGAATTGCTCGCGGGATTGCCGGTGTTCGCGGCGCCCGTCGAGAGGTTCGTCGTGACGGCCATGACCGACCCGAGCCCGACGAACGCAGCCACGCTCGACACGACGGTGATCTTGCGAGCTCGCCGGGCGGGATGCCGGCGCCGGCCCCGCTTCGATGGCGTGGCTGGGTCTCCGGGCATGTGCGCCTCCTTCGCAACGCGTCGCCCGAGAGTCTCAAGGCCGCGGCTGGGACCGCGCTGTGAGCTGCCTGAGCCGTCTCGTAAACGTGGCCGTTCGCCGCGTCATCCGCGTCGCGTCAGCCTCCCGCGATGCGGTGAACGGCGCATGTATCGTCCCGGCAGCATCCGGCTGAGAGGGAAGCGTCATGAGGGCCACGCGCGCAGCGCTCACCGCAGTCTCGGTGGCCGTGATGTGCGCGGTGATGGCAGTGCCCGCAATCGGCCAGAGTGTGGTGCCGGGAACGATCACCGAATTCCCTGTCCCCGCCAACTCTCAGCCCGTTGGGATCGTCCAAGGTCCCGATGGCGCGATGTGGGTCACTGCGAACGACGCCGACCGCGTGTTCCGAATGACGAGCGACGGGCAAGTCGCGAACACGTTCCCGAGCTCCGGTGACGCGCTCAACCAGCCGAACTTCATCACCGTCGGACCCGACGGGAACCTGTGGCTCACCGAGGACGACGACCAGGACACCGGCGGCAACGCAATCGCGCGCTTGACACCTAGTGGCGTCTCGACGGTGTTCCCGCTGCCGACGAACCAGAGTGCCCCGCAGGGGATCGTGCTCGGGCCCGACGGTCGGCTGTGGTTCGCGGAGATCGGAGGCAACCGGATCGGCAGCATCGACCCGAGCGCACCCAACCCGGGCGCGACCATCCAGGAGTACAACCTCGCCAGTGGTGCGGGGCCGTTCGGGATCACGGTCGGTTCTGACGGGCTCATCTGGTTCACCGAGCAGTCGGCGCAGGCGATTGGTCACCTCGATCCGACCGCGGCCAACGTGCAGGCGAGCCTGGTCGAAGTCGCTCTTCCCGCGGGCCAGAGCAATCCCTCCGGGATCGTGCCGGGCCCTGACGGGAAGCTGTGGTTCACGCTCCTGAACAGCGCGCGCATCGGGACGATCACCACCGGAGGTGCCGTCGACGGTTTCGACCTGCCGCAACCGGGCCCGGTCGAGCCCAACGGGATCACGGCGGGCCCGGACGGCGCGCTGTGGTTCGTGCTGGCTCAACCGGCTGCGATCGGTCGCATCACGACGACCGGCGCGATCACGTCGACCGAGTTGCCGGTCCCGACGTCGGATCCGTTCGTGATCAACCCCGGTCCTGCGTCCACGCTGTGGTTCACCGAGATCGCCTTGGGGGGCAACGGCGATCGCGTCGGTCGGATCAGCGACATCCCCATCCCGACCCCGGCACCGATACCGCCGCCGCGCCCCGAGCCTGTCGGCGGCGCGCCGACGTTCACGGGATAGCGGAGACGCCGGGCGTCAAGCTCATGTATCAAGGGCGTCGTGACGGCCTGGTGGAGGAGGTCCGGCGACCGGAAGCGTCGGATCAGCGCGGAGCTCCGGGAGCGGGACGTCGTCAAGCCGCTCGAGCTGTTCTTCGATCTCGTCTTCGTGCTCGGGTTCACGCAGTGCACGCGGCTGATGGCGGCCGAGCCGAGCTGGGCGGGGATCGGCCAAGGGATGCTCGTGCTCGCGCTGCTGTGGTGGGCGTGGACCGGCTATGCGTGGTTGACGAGCGTCATCGAGCCCGAGGAGGGTGCGGTCCGGATCGTGATCTTCGGCGCGATGGCCGCGCTGCTCATCGTCGCCCTGTGTGTTCCTGGAGCGTTCGGCGTACGAGCGCTCACGTTCGCGCTCGCGTACGGAGCAGTGCGCGTCGGCCACATCGCCCTGTTCCTGCTCGCGAGCCGCGACGACCCCAGGCTTCGCCGCTCGGTTGTCAGCCTCGCGATCAGCACAGCCATCGCGATCGCACTGCTGATCGGAGGGTCCTTCCTCGACGTCGGCGGCCAGGCGGCGCTCTGGGGTTTGGCGCTCGTGCTCGACGCGGGCGGTCCCGCGCTGTTCGGTGTCACCGGCTGGCGCCTCGTGCCCGCACACTTCGCCGAGCGGCACAATCTCGTCATCATCCTGGCGCTCGGGGAGTCCATCGTCGTGCTCGGTGTCGGCTCCGAGGTCGACCTGACGGCCGGAGTAATCACGGCGGCTGTGTTGGGAATCGCGCTCGCCTCCGCCCTCTGGTGGATCTACTTCGACGTCGTCTCACTGGTGAATGCCCGGAGACTGGTGGACGCGAGCGAGGGACGCGATCGCAACTCACTTGCCCGCGACTCCTACTCGTACATCCACTTCCCGATGGTCGCCGGGATCGTGCTCGCTGCGCTCGGTCTCGAGGTGACCGTCGCGCACGTCGATGAGTCGTTTACTTCCGAGCACGCGTTCGCGCTGCTCGGCGGCGTCGCCGTCTATCTCCTGGCCCACGTCGCACTGCGGCTACGGACTGCGCACACGCTCAATCGCCAGCGCCTCGCACTCGCGCTCGTGCTCTTGGCGCTCATCCCCGTCGCCACGACCGTTCCGGCCATTGCGACGCTCGCCGGCGTCAACGTGCTGCTGTGGGCGATGATCGCGTTCGAGACGGCGCGGTACGACGACCGTCGATACCGCTTGCGTCACGGCCTCGAGATGGAGCCGGACAATCCCATCGGCGGCGAAAGGACGACATGACACCGACGATCGACGTCCGCCGTGCGCGCACGCGTCCCCATACGCAGATCGATTGGTTGAACAGCTGGCACAGCTTCAGCTTCGGACGGCACTACGACCCGACCAACACACACCACGGCCTGCTCCTCGTGTCCAACGACGATCGCGTCGCGCCGGGTACGGGGTTCAGCGCGCACTCGCACCAGGACATGGAGATCGTCACCTGGGTGCTCTCCGGGCGTCTGCTGCACGCGGATTCCGAAGGAAA
>JALZAA010000129.1 GCA_030948625.1 Actinomycetota bacterium | reverse complement strand
CTCCAGTCCCGTCGGAACGGGCGCGGCCGTGGCCGCGGCCGTCGCCTGGGCCGCGTCGCCGTTGGCGGAAGCGTCGCCGTTGGCGCTCCCGCCCGCGATGCCGGCGAGCCCGGTGATGCCGCCGCTCTCGAGCGCATCGTCGAACTCGCGGCAGACGCCGACGAACTCCTGGAGGTTCTCGAGACGCGCCTCCGCCTCGATCGAGTGATCGGATTCGAGCTCGGCGAGGTAGCCCGTGTCCTCGAGCACCGCCTGAACGACCGGCGCCACGCCGGCGTCGGCGGCGCCTTCGACTTCGGCGAGGATGTCGAGGAGCTCACTGATGCCGCCGAGCGCCTTGCCGCTGACGCCTGCCGCGCCCGCCTTTTGCAGCGCATCGCGGAACGTCAGCCTGTGCTCCTGCGCGTACGCACTCACCTTGCCGACCGAGGTGTCGCCAACTCCCCGCTTCGGCACGTTCACGATGCGGCGCCAGCTCACCTCGTCGTCGGGGTTCACGAGCGCGCGCAGGTACGCCATCGTGTCCTTGACCTCGCGGCGGTCGTAGAAGCGCACACCGCCCACGACCCGGTACGGGATGCCGGCGCGCACCAGCGTCTCTTCGATGACGCGGCTCTGCGCGTTCGTGCGATAGAAGACGGCGAGATCCGAGAAGTTGTCCCCCTCGCTCTCGGTGAGCCGCGCGATCTCGCGCGCGACGTACGCGGCCTCGTCGTGCTCGTCCTCGGCGTGGTAGCTCGTGATGAGCTCGCCGCCGACCTGCTCGGTCCACAGGTGCTTGGGCCGGCGCGCCGCGTTGTTCATGATGACGGCGTTGGCGGCGTCGAGGATCCGCTGTGTCGAGCGGTAGTTCTGCTCCAAGACGATGACGGTCGCGTCGGGGAACGCTTCCTCGAACCGCATGAGGTTCCGGTAGTCGGCCCCGCGGAACCGGTAGATGGCCTGGTCCGTGTCGCCGACGACGGTCACCCCGCGGTGCTCCTCGGTCAGGAGCCGCACGAGCTCCCATTGCGCGGCGTTCGTGTCCTGGAACTCGTCGACGAGCACGTGCCGAAACCGCTGGCGCCAGTGCTCAAGCGCGTCGGGGTGTTCACGGAACAGCCGCACCGTCAGGAGCAGGAGGTCGTCGAAGTCGGCGGCCGACGCGTCGAGCAGGCGCCGCTGGTACTCGCGGTACACCTCGGCGAGCCGTCGCTCGGGCGGGCTGACCGCCCGGTCGGCGGCCTGCTCCACGCTCACGAGCTCGTTCTTGAGGGCCGAGATCTGCGAGGCCAGGCGCCGGGCCGGGAAGCGCTTCGGGTCGAGATTGAGGTCACGGCCCACGTAGTCGACCAGGCGTACCGAGTCGGACTGGTCGTAGATGGAGAAGGAGGAGCGCAGCCCGAGCTTGCCGGCCTCGCGCCGCAGGATGCGGGCGCAGGCCGAGTGGAAGGTGGACACCCACATCCGTTGGGCGACCGGGCCGACGAGCGTGCCGACCCGCTCCTTCATCTCGCCCGCGGCCTTGTTCGTGAACGTGATCGCGAGCACCTGGAACGGCGACGTGCCTCGGTCCTTGATGAGCCAGGCGACGCGGTGGGTGAGGACCCGGGTCTTGCCGGAGCCGGCGCCGGCGACGACGAGCAACGGCACGTCGGGCGGAGCGGTCACTGCCTCCCGCTGCACGGGGTTGAGCCCCGGGAGCAGATCGGTGGTGTCGGCGTCACCCACGAGTACATCGTATTGGTCGCCCTCGCAGGCTCGGGCGCCTGCGTGCGCCGGTCAGGATTCGGCGCTGGGCTGGAGCTTGAGCTCGCCGGTGCCTTGCGTGTCGGGCACGTCGTCGCGCCACGCGCGCAGCAGGCGCGTGCGATCCTCGTTCAATGCGACGGTGAACGCGCCGGTCTCGTTGTCGACGTCGAGCGCGAAGTACGGCTCCCAGTCGCTGTCGAGGGACGGCGCGTTCGCGTCGGTACCTTTCGGCACGCGCCGGAAGCGCATGCGCTCGACGTCGAAGAGCCAGATGCTGTGGGTCGACTTAATTCGTTCCATGAGGTCTGCCCCAAGCCGGGAAGAAAAGGGTACTGCGAACCGACGCAGCTTGCCCTGTTCAACATCAGGCAAAACAGAAGATTCCATCAGGTATCGATGATGAGCGTCACGGGGCCGTCGTTGACGAGCTCGACTTGCATGTGGGCTGCAAATTGGCCGGTGGCGACGTGTGCGCCAAGGTCGCGGAGGAACTGCGCGAACGCCGCGACGAGGACCTCGGCACGCCCGGGCGGGGCGGCGGCGGCCCACGACGGGCGCCGCCCGCGGCGGGTGTCGCCGTACAACGTGAACTGGCTCACGACCAGCGCCGCGGCGCCGGCGGCAGGAAGCGGCAGGTTCATCACGCCGTCGGCGTCGTCGAAGACGCGCAGGTGCCACACCTTCTCGGCGAGCTTGCGCGCGTCGACTTCCGTGTCGTCGTGCGTGATTCCGACGAGCACGCACAGGCCGGGACCGATCTCGCCGACGACGTCACCGTCGACAAGCACGCGCGCCTCGGTGACCCGCTGGACCAGCGCCCGCACGAGTCAGCTCGCCTTGAGCTCCTCGTACTCCTTGAGCGCGCGCCGGTGGCCGTTCGCGCCGGAGCCGACGACGCCGCCGTCGCGCACCTCTTTGACGACGTTCTCGAGGTCCTTCAGCCGCTCGTAGACGTCGTCTTCGGGACCGGCCGAGACCACGCGGTCGAACGCGGTGTGGATCTTGTCGAACTTGCGGCGGACCTGCCCGTACTCGTCGTCGAGCTTCTTCTTCGCTTCGTCGAGAGTCTCCGCCATCAGGCCGTGCGCTCCATGTCGGGCGAGTACTTGCCCGACCGGGCCAGGCTGTTCATCTTCGCCCGGTGGTAGAAGGCGCGCTGCGCGGCTTCGCGGTTGGCGTCGTCGCCGCTCCATGCCTTGAGCGCGGCCTGCTGCAGCGCACGCCCGTACGAGAAGCTCAGCTCCCAGGGGTGAGGGCCGATGCGGTTCATCGCGTTGAGCCGCGAGGTGGCCTCCTCGTCGGACTGGCCGCCGGAGAGGAACACGATGCCGGGCACGGCGGAGGGGACGACGTGGCGGAAGCACCGCACGGTCGTGGCCGCGATCTCGTCGTCCGACACCTGCTTCGGGGATTCGTAGCCGGGCAGCACCATGTTCGGCTTGAGCAGCATGCCCTCGTACTCGATCCGTTGGTCGTACAGCGACCGGAACACGGCCTCGAGCACAGCGGCCGTGACGTCGTACGAGCGCTCGATGGTGTGCGTCCCGTCCATGAGCACCTCGGGCTCGACGATCGGGACGATGTCGGCCTCCTGGCACAGCGCGGCGTATCGGGCGAGCGCATCGGCATTGACGGCGATCGTGTATGCCGACGGAAGGTCATCGGTGATGGTGTACGTGGCGCGCCACTTGGCGAAACGCGCGCCGAGGTCGCGGTACTCGGCCAAGCGCTCGCGAAGCCCGTCGAGCCCTTCGGTGACCGTCTCGCCCTCGGCCGCGAGCGCGAGCGGCTTGGCGCCCTTGTCGACCTTGATGCCGGGGATGATCCCCTTGCCGGCGAGGACCTTCGGGAACGGGACGCCGTCGCTCGAGGACTGGCGAATCGTCTCGTCGAACAGGATCACGCCGCTGATGTACTCATCGACGCCCTCGGTGGTGAAAAGCAGGTCGCGGTACGCGCGACGTGTCTCCTCGGTGGACTCCACGCCGATCTTGTCGAACCGCTTCTTGATCGTGCCCGTGCTCTCGTCGGCGGCGAGGATGCCCTTGCCGGGCGCGACGATCGCGCGGGCTGTGCTGCTGAGCTCGGACACGTTCATGCCTGTCTCCCGCTCTCGGTCACTCCCACTCGATGGTTCCGGGTGGCTTGCTGGTGATGTCGTAGGCGACCCGGTTGACCCCGGGCACCTCGTTGATGATCCGCGACGAGATCCGCTCGAGCACCTCGGCCGGCAGGCGGGCCCAGTCGGCGGTCATGGCGTCGTCGGAGGTTACCGCCCGCACCACGATCGGGTACTCGTAGGTCCGCTCGTCGCCCATGACTCCCACGCTACGCACGACCGGCAGCACGGCAAAGCTCTGCCAGATCTCCCGGTACAACCCCGCCCGCCTGATCTCGTCGAGCACGATGGCGTCCGCCTGACGCAGGATCTCAAGGCGCTCGGGCGTGATCGTGCCCGCGACGCGCACGGCCAGACCCGGGCCCGGGAACGGCTGGCGCCACACGATCTCCTCGGGCAGCCCGAGCTCCTCGCCGATCCTGCGCACCTCGTCCTTGAACAGGTTGCGCAGCGGCTCGACCAACTCGAACTGCATGTCGTCGGGCAGCCCGCCCACGTTGTGGTGCGACTTGATGACCGCCTGGTCGGAGCCCTCGCCGGACCCGCCCGATTCGACGATGTCGGGGTACAGCGTCCCCTGGACGAGGAAGCGGGCGTCCTCGACATCGCGCGCGACCTCCTCGAACACGCGGATAAAGGTCTCGCCGATGATCTTCCGCTTGCGCTCGGGATCGGCGACGTCGTCGAGCGCGCCGAGGAAACGGTCGGCCGCCTTCACGTGGATCAGGTCGACGTGGAACTGCCCGCGGAACGTCTCTTCGACCTGCTCGGCCTCGTCGAGGCGCATCAGACCGGTGTCGACGAAGACGCACGTCAGCTGGTCGCCGACCGCCTTGTGGACGAGCGCCGCCGCGACGGCCGAGTCGACCCCGCCCGAAAGGCCGCACAGCACGCGCTCGCGGCCGACCTGGGCGCGCACCTCTTCGACGGCCTGCTCGATGATCGACGTGTTGGTCCATGACGGCCGGCAGCCGCACACGTCGTAGAGGAAAGCCTTGAGCACCTCCTGCCCACGCTCGGTGTGCGCGACCTCGGGGTGGAACTGGACCCCGTACAGGGCGCGGTCGCGATCCTCGAGGGCGGCAACCGGTGCACCCGGCGTCGTGGCCGTCACGCGAAATCCCGCCGGCGCGGCGGTAATCGCGTCGCCGTGACTCATCCACACGACCTGCTCGTCGGACAACTCGCCGAAGAGTGGCGAGGTCGAGCCGCGGAGACTCAGCGGTGTGCGCCCGTACTCGCCGCCGCCGGTGCGGCGCACCTCTCCCCCGAGCTGCTGCGCGACGAGCTGCGCGCCGTAGCAGATGCCGAGGACGGGCACGCCCGCGTCGTACAGCGCCGGGTCGATCGACGGGGCGTTGTCCACGTGCACCGACGCGGGGCCGCCCGACAGGATGATGCCCTTGGGCCGGCGGGCGAGCATCTCGTCGAGCGGCATGGTGCGCGGCACGATCTCCGAGTACACGTGCGCCTCGCGGACACGCCGCGCGATCAGCTGCGCGTACTGGGCGCCGAAGTCGACGACCAGGACGCGCTCGCTCGGCGCCGGCATGCCGGTGGCTCCCCTGCGGGACGCGGCCGCGGTCACTGCGCCTCCCGGCGCATGAACCAGTTCGGGACCCCGATCACGTCCGCCTCGGCAACGGTCTCGAAGCCGAACCACTCGTAGAAGCCGACGTTCTTCGCCTTGTCGGTCTCTAGGTACGCCAGCGCGGCGTCGCGGTCGACGCGCTCACAGAACGCCTTCATCATCGCGGTGCCGATGCCCTGACCCTGCTTGCCGGCGTCGGCGGCGACCGGGCCCAGGTGGAAGTGCGGCTCGTCGGGGTCACGCGATCCCCAGGCCTGCATCCACTCGACGAGACGCGCCTGCTCGTCGGCTGCCTCGAGCATGGGCGGGAACTGGTCGGCGGGCAGGCTACCGAACGCGTGAATCATGCACTCGGGCGGAATGAGCACGCCGCAGACGCCCACGACTTCGCCGTTCTCGCTGGCGCGCAGCGGCTCGGGCTGCATGGGGATCATGCCGCTGAAGAGTTGCGTCAGCGCGTCGACGCGGCGGGCGGGGTCGTCGCCGAGGGCCGCGACGTGGATCGGGTTGTCGCGCATGCCGCGGGCGAGCACCCCGATGGCGTCGGCGGTCTCGCTCTCGGTGATCCGGCCGACGTCCAGAGCCATGCGCGACCTCAGTGACCCATGCCGACGCCCTGGCTGCGCTGGAGGCTCTTGCCCTCGGTCTGCAACGCCGGCGCCACCATGACCTCGGTCTTCTGGAACTCCTTGACCGACTCGTACCCAGTGGTTGCCATCGACGTGCGCAGGGCGCCGAACAGGTTGAGCGTGCCGTCGTTCTCGTGTGCGGGACCGACGAGGATCTCGTCGAGCGTGCCCCGCTGACCGGCGTGGACGCGGGTGCCGCGCGGCAGGTCGGGATGGAACGTGGACATGCCCCAGTTGAACCCGCAGCCCGGCGCCTCGTACGCGCCGGCGAGCGTCGTGCCCAGCATCACCGCGTCGGCGCCGCACGCGACCGCCTTGGCGATGTCGCCGCCGGTGCGCATGCCGCCGTCCGCGATCACGTGCACGTAGACGCCGGTCTCGTCGAGGTGCCGGATGCGGGCACCGGACGCGTCGGCAATGGCCGTGGCCTGAGGGACGCCCACGCCGAGGACGCCGCGCGTCGTGCACTGATGCCCGGGGCCGACACCCACGAGGACGCCGACGGCG
Organism: Actinomycetota bacterium; assembly: GCA_030948625.1. Classification (GTDB taxonomy): domain Bacteria; phylum Actinomycetota; class Acidimicrobiia; order IMCC26256; family JACDBD01; genus JALZAA01. Next base: position 1,358 of record JALZAA010000129.1, on the reverse strand, counting down.
CCGGTGCGCATCAGGTGCAGCGCGGTGGAGTACGACGCGCAACCGCCGACGATCACGGGAAGCTCGAACTCACGGATGAACTTCTTGAGGTTCAGCGGCTCGGTGCTCTTCGATACGTGCTCCGCCGAGACGACCGTGCCCTGGATCACGAGCACGTCGAGCTCGGCGTCGAGGACGAGCTTCGAGTAGCGCTCGACGCGTTGCGGCGTGAGCGACGCGCACGCGACGACGCCGGCCGACTTGATCTCCTGGATGCGGGCGCCGATGAGCTCCTGCTTGATCGGCTCGGCGTAGATCTCCTGGAGCCGACGGGTCGCCTTCTCGGGCTCCAGCGTCGCGATCTCCTCGAACAGGGGGTCGGGGTCCTCGTAGCGGGTCCAGAGGCCTTCGAGGTTCAGGCATCCGAGGCCGCCCAGCTCGCCGATGCGGATGGCCGTGGCCGGTGACGTCGTGCCGTCCATCGCCGCCGCCATCAGCGGCAGCTCCAAGTGGAAGGCGTCGAGCTCCCACGCGATGTCGATGTCCTCGGGATCCCGTGTCCGCCGGCTGGGGACGATGGCGATGTCGTCGAACCCGTAGGCCCGCCGCCCCGACTTGCCGATCCCGATCTCGACCTCCACGCGGGCCCCTCCTTCGCCGGAAAGAGAGATGGTACCGCCCGCCTACGGGCGCACCGTGAGATGGGCGAGGAACGCGGCGAGAATGCGCGCGGTCGCGCCCCAAACGGTCTCGCCCGGGAGCTCGAAGAACGAGATGGCCCGGTCGGGCGGGTCCCAGTACTCCTCGCGGAACGTGGCGTCGTCGAGCAGCTCCGACAGCGGGACCTCGAGGAGCTTGACGACCTCGCCGGCATGGGGCACCAGCTCCGGGAGCTGGTCGACGAGACCGACGAACGGAGTGATCGTGAAGCGCGACCCGACAGTCGCCAGCGTGTCGAGCTCGGCGACGACCTCGACGGCGGCCGGCGGGAGCCCGATCTCCTCCTCCGTCTCGCGCAGCGCGGCGTCGAGGAGGCCCCCGTCGACGTCCGGGTTCACGCCGCCGCCCGGGAACGCGATCTCCCCTTGGTGCGACGGCATGGTGTCGGGCCGCTTCGTGAGGACGAGGTGCGCCTCGCCGTCGCGCTCGAACAGGGGGACGAGCACAGCGGCGGGGCGGCTCCCGGGCATCACGAGCGCCGGGGGTTGCGGCGGCGGAAGAGCGGCGCACCGCTCGCGCACCTGGGCCAGCGTGAGGCGGCGCTCGTCGGCGGGGAGGTGACTCCACGGCGCGGGACCACCGGGGCGGACGGAACGTGGCCGGGGGATGCGTTGCTCGCCCCCCCGTGCGCTCACAACTCTCTCCCTTGTCGCCGTCGC
>JALZAA010000125.1 GCA_030948625.1 Actinomycetota bacterium | reverse complement strand
CGAGTTCCCTCCGGGGCATCGCCGCGCACGACGACGATCCCCTCGAGGTCGGGAAGCTCCGACTCCACGTCGACGGCGTCACGCAACAGCGCGACGTAATCCGTGTCGAGGAACCCGGTGATCGTGACCAGCGCCTTGGCGCGCGACTTGCCGAGGATGTAGGCGGCCTCGCGGCCCTTGAACCGCGTGTTCAGCGGGACGAGCACGCCGCCGGCCGATTGAAGCCCGAGCGCGGCGACGACCCATTCCCACACATTCGGCGCCCAGATCGCCACCCGGTCGCCGGTCTCGATGCCGAGCGACATGAACGCGCGGGCCGCGTCATGGGCGGCCGCCGCCAACCCGGTGAACGAGAGAGCCGTGCCGTCGCTCACGTCTACGATCGCCTCTCGTGCCGAGAAGCGATCCGTGGAGCTGTGCAGCAGACGGGGGATCGTGCTCCACTCGAGGTCGCCCCGGACGCTCGTCTCGCTCACCGCGCCGCACCTCCCCCGGATCTGACGGGTCGTCAGGCTATCTCCGGAGCGCCGGGTGAGCGACCTCGTGCTGCGCACCGGGCCCACCGACGGAGTCGCGTCGCTCATGCTCAACCGGGCCGAGAAGAAGAACGCGTTGTCGATCGCATTGCGTGACGAGATGTCCGACGCGCTCGACGCGCTCGCGGGCGACGACGCCGTGAAGACCGTCGTCATCACGGGCGCGGGCGACGTGTTCAGCTCGGGCTTCGACCTGCGCGAGTTCCAGCAGCCCGAGGTGTCGGATCAGCTGTGGGCATCGAGCGACCGGTTTCACGCCACGGTCCTGCAGTTCCCGCTGCCCCTCGTCGCCGCCGTCAACGGCCCGGCCATCGCGGGTGGGTTCGACCTCGCCGTCATGTGCGACCTGCGCGTCGCGGCCGACACGGCGCGGTTCGCGCACCCGGAAATCGAGTTCGGCGACGTGGTCTACGGGCCGTTGCACGATCTCGTCGGCGGGGCGGTTGCACGCGAGCTGTGCTTCACCGGACGTGTGGTGGAGGCGCACGAAGCCGAGGCGTTGAGGCTCGTATCGAGCGTCGTGCCGACAAGCGAGCTGATGGACGAGGTGGGGCGTTTCACCGACCAGATCTTGCGCGCGCCCCGCGACGTGCTTCTTCGTACGAAGGCCAAAGCCGTCCGGCGCGCCGCGGTCGTCAGGGACAAGACCCTCGACCTGTAAATGGGCGCGTGGCATCCGCGCCGCGCGTGAGGATGAGGCGATGGGTGATTTGGCGGTCGACACCGGGATCCAAGGCTCCGAGGGGCGTTACCAGGCGCGTCTCTCGCGCGACTGGGAGATCTGGGGACCGAACGGCGGCTACCTCGCCGTTATCGCGCTCCGGGCCGCGGGCGCGCATACGCCCCTGCGTCGCCCGGCATCGTTCTCGTGCCACTTCCTCGGCGTGGCCGACTTCGACGTGGTCGACCTCGACGTGCGCTCCGTGCGCGAGTCGCGGCGGGCGGCGTCCATCGCAGTCTCCATGACCCAGGCGGGCAAGCCGATCCTCGAGGCGTTGACCTGGATCGTCGGGGACATCGACGGGTTGGAGCACGACGCCGCGCCGATCCCGGAGGTCGAAACGCCAGAGAGCCTGCCGAGCGCGCGGGAGCGCCTCGGCGAGGGACAGGCCGGCCCGTACCACGCGTTCTGGAGCAACTTCGACGAGCGCCCGTTGCAATGGATGGCGAACTGGGAAGAGCGCGAGCCCGGCGACCCGAGTTTCCGGTCGTGGTTCCGCTACGTGCCGCGCGAGACGTTCGACGACCCGTTCGTCGACGCCGGCCGGGCGCTGTTGCTCGCCGACACGGTCGGATGGCCGCCGCAGTGCGCGCGTACCGCAGTGACCTGGCGTACTACGCGCCGAGCATCGACATCACCGTGCGGTTCCACGCCGCCGCCCGCGAGACGCCCTGGCTGTTGGCCGAGGGGCGGTCGCCGGTCGCCCGCGACGGCCTCGTGGCGAGCTCGGTCTCGGTGTGGTCGGCCAACGGACGGCTGCTCGCCAGCGGCGGCCAGCAGATGCTGTGCCGGCCGATGAGTCTGCAGGCGCCCTGAGCGCTACGCCGGCTGCAGCAGGACCTGGTCGAAGTAGCACCACGCCCAGTTCTCGCCGGGCTCGAACGAGGCGGCGATCGGGTGGTGGATCGCGAACGCGTGCTTGCTCGCATGCTTGTTCTTCGAGGAGTCGCAGCAGCCGACGTGCCCGCAGGTGAGGCACAGCCGGAGGTGCACCCATTGGTCGCCGATTGCCAGGCACTCCTCGCAGCCATTCGGCGTGCGCGGCTGCACGTCACGGATCATGTCGAGGTGCGTGCACGCGGCCACGGCGGACACAACGCGACCTTGCCCCGATTCGTTCCCGTCCATGCCACCGGTCACGGGACATAGTTCTGGTGGATCACCCACCAGGCGCACACCGCTTGCCCCACCACGAACGCGGCGAAGACGAGCCAGCGGACCCAGGGGCGCAGCCGGTAGAGGAGCTGACCCGTGGCCACGAACGGCGGGAAGGTCTCATTGGCGTACCGCCCGAGCCCGACCATCCCGAGAGCGAGCGACGGCAGGAGGTACAAGACGGTGAACACCATCCACGCCAGCGGAAGCCTCCGTCGCACGAGGAAGAGTGCGCCGAGCGCCGCCAGGGCCAGGAACACATGGGGGAACACGTAGTCGTACCGCCAGGGCGCGGACAGGAACGCCTTGATGGTGACCTCGGGCCACCCCTCCTTCGACGAGAGGAACACGAGTGGGTCGCCCGTCCAGCGCGCGCACGCGATGCACCACAGCGCGACCGCCAAGACGGATGGCGCGCAGACGACCAGCACGCGTCGCCATGACCGCAGGACGAGCACGAGAGCAATCGCGAGCACGATGCCGTTGGGGCGCACGAGCGCAGCGCCGGTCACGAGGACGGCGGCCGCGAGATCGCGGCGTTCGTCGACGAGGATGAATGCCCACACCGACAACGCCAGCCAGATCGACGACGGATACACCATCGAGAACAGGAACGCACCGGGGAACAGTGCGATCGACCACACCGCGAAACGAGCGGGACCGGCGCTGGTGTACCGACGCGCGATCCGCCAGACACCCGCCAACGCGATGAGGAAGATCAGGTGGTTCAGCACGATGACCGTGCCGCGGTCGGGAAGCCCGACCTCCCGAATGGCTCGGATCACGGCCGGGAAGCCCGGGAAGAAGGGCCAGCGGGTCTGCACCCCTTCGACGGGCTCAGGCCCGTAGCCGAACCGCGCGATCGCCAGGTACCACTGCCCATCCCACTTCGCGAAGCCGCTCGCATGTATGCCGCCGCGGCCGATCGACGCCGCGCCCACGATCAGCGCGATCGAGTACACCCGGGAGACCAGCCACGGCAGGACGACTTCGCGCCAGGGGAGGAGCGGCAGGCGCTCCTGCGTGCGCGCGACGGGTGGCGCGGAAGTGTTGGCAGCACCCATGCGGGCGCCGAGGGTAGGCGAAAGGCTCGCGCTACGGTCTCGCCCCATGCGGATCCGGTTTCTGGCGCTGGGGCTCGTCGCGCTCGCGCTCGTGTTCGCCGCGTGCGGTGGAAGCGGTGACGGGAAGACGACGGCGCCGTCGACGATGAATTCCTCGCCCGCGACCGGCCCGGCCACGACGGGCGCGCTGAAGATGGGCGACGAGGTGACGGCGAAGGGCACCCAGCTCACCAAGCCGGCGCACCCCGACAGCCGTCAGATCGACCCCGAATTGGCGTGTCGAACATTCGTGGAAGCCGTCGACGCTAACTGCGACATCGTCATGATGGCGGGCGGCAACGCGCTGTGGACCGTCGAGCCGATCGCGGATGGCGGCTCCGGCGAGCGGGTCTGGCGCGTCCGCATCCGCGTGCGCTCCAAGACCATGCCGGACGGCGGATGGGACGTCGCGCTCCAGTTGCCGGACGGCTCGCGCTTCGCAAACGTGTCGGTGGTTTCGCACGACGTGACCGGTGACGGCAAGCCCGACCTCCTTGTCGGGTACCGGTCGGGCGGCACGGGCCAGTTCGAGTCGTACGACGTGGTGACGTACGACGAGGGAAAGCCGCTCGCCGTCATTGCGCACCGCGAGGGTCTGCACAAGGGGTCGGTGTCCCTCGGCGGGTCGAACATTGTCGACTACTCGGCCGACGAGCAATCCCCCGAATGCTGTCCGACGCGCGCCAGCCGCACCGTGATCGCGTTCGAGAAGAACGCATTCGGGGTGACCGGCGTGAGCGACGTACCGATCGACGCGCAGCCCCCGGACCTCTTCGCCTGATCGTCAGCCGCGCCCGCGGGTGTCTTCGAGACGGTCGTCGACCTTCTTGATGCCCTCGGTGCGCTCGGCGATCTTCACGGCGACGTCGTGCACCTCGGGGTCGACGATGCCCTTCAGCACGGCGACGCCGTCACGCACGATGACCTCGAGGCCCGGCGCGCGGCGGGTGCGCCGATCCTTCTCGTACGCCATCCGCAACCGGGCTTCGGCCTTGACGTCGTCGGTGTTGCCGCTCACGAGGCTCTGAGCGGAGCGGACGCCGAAAGCTGCCCAGTCGACGACGTCGTCGCGGTTCCGCCAGGCCCACAGGGCGAGCGCAGAACCGCTCAACGGCAAGAAACTCTTGAGCCGGCTCGTAAGACCCACAGCGAGAGGCTACTTACCCTGCACCGTCGGTCTTGATGCGCGGCGCCCACGTCTCGGGGCCGGATAGCCTCACACCTCGCCATGCCCGTCGACGTGCAGCAACTGGTCGCGCCGGGCCACACCGCGCTCGTGTTGCAAGAGGTCCAGAACGGCGTGGTGGGGGAGCGCTCGGCGCTCCCGATGCTGGCCGCCGAGGCGGCCAAGGTCGGCGTCGTGGGCCATTGCGCAGAGCTCGCCCGCGCCGCCCGCGCCGCCGAGGTGCCCGTCGTGCACTGCACGGCGGAGACCCGCGCCGACGGCAAGGGCGCGAACCGCAACGCCCGCCTGTTCATGGGTGCACGCGAGTCGCCGGTCGCGCTCACGCCGGGCTCGGATGCGGCGCAGCCCCCGGCCGAGATCGGCGTCGACGCCGGTGACCTGGTGCTGCCGCGCCACCACGGGCTCGGCCCGATGACCGGGACACAACTCGACCCGATCCTGCGCAACCTCGGCGTCACGACGATCGTCGGCGTCGGCGTGTCCGTCAACGTCGGGATGACGAACTTTGCGTTCGACGCAGTGAACCTCGGGTACCAGTTCGTCATGCCACGCGACGCGGTCGCCGGTGTTCCGGCCGAGTACGCCGACGCCGTGATCGAGAACACGCTGAGCCTCGTCGCGACGCTCACGACCACAGCCGAGGTCGTCGGCGCTTGGACCCCGTAGGCTCGCCCCCATGACTGACACTCCGTGGCTCGGAGACGCATGCTCGCTCGTCGACGCGTTCCGCGCGGGAGAGCGATCACCCGTCGAGGAGCTCGATGCAACGCTCGCGGCAATCGACCGCTCCGAGCTCAACGCCTTCTCGTTCCTCGATGCCGACGCGGCACGAAACGCGGCAGCGCGCGCCGACACGAGCGCGCCGTTCGGCGGGATCCCCGTCGGGGTGAAGGAGCTCGACTCCGTCGCCGGGTGGCCGTACACCCAGGCGAGCGTGCCACTGAAGGATTGTGTGGCGACGCACGACTCGACGCTCGTGAGCCGACTCCGCGACACCGGCGCCGTGCTCGTCGGGCTCACTACGTCGAGCGAGTTCGGCGGCGTGAACCTCACGCGAACGAACCTCAACGGCGTCACCCGGAACCCATGGGAGCTGAGTCACACCCCGGGTGGGTCGACCGGCGGAGGCGCGGCCGCCGTCGCGGGAGGTCTCGTCCCGATCAGCACGGGCGGCGACGGAGGAGGCTCGCTGCGCATCCCGGCCGGCTTCACCGGCCTGTTCGGGCTGAAGTGCACGTATGGCCGCATCCCGAAGGGGCCGGAGATGTGTGTCGGCTCGTTGACGGCGGTGCTCGGATGCGTGAGCCGCTCCGTTCGTGACACGGCCCGCTTCCTCGACACGACGAACGGGTTCGACCATCGCGACCCGTACAGCCTGGCGCGCGTCGACGGCTGGGAGCGCGGGCTCGGGACGCGTGACCTGCGCGGGAAGCGCGCCGTGATCGCACCCGACCTGGGCGTCGGCGTCGTGCATCCGGAGGTCACCGAGATGGTGGTGGCGCACGGGGAGGCGCTGGCACGCGACGCCGGCCTCGAGCTCGTCGACACGCCCATGAAGCTGCCCGAGCTCGGATACGAGTGGGCGCTGTCGGGGCTGTCCGAGGTGCTGGCGATCCTCGGCGACCGCTATCCCGACTGCGAGCCCGATCTCACGCTCGAGATCGG
>JALZAA010000121.1 GCA_030948625.1 Actinomycetota bacterium | reverse complement strand
TCCCGGAGGTGGGGTCCCCGGTGGCGGTGGCGGCCGCCCTGGTGGTGGCCGCAACGGGTAGTTCTCCGCCACCCGTGCGATTAGCGCCCGAGCCACCGGCCGGCCCCGTACTAACTCAACGACGGTCGTTCCGTTGATTCTCTGCCATGTCGGTACCCCTCCCACCCCCGGGTGCTGGCCATGCCCCCGGGCCGACCCATCTCGGCGCCGGGGGCCTTTCTTCTTCGCTGTAGCTGCGTGGGAGAACGACGGGAGGCACCGGCGCTACCACTGGGCGGACGTGAAGCGGTGGCTCAATCGAGCCGGCGCCGCAACTCCTTAGATGCGGAAGGCGGATACCCGGCTCGCCTCCACGGAAGGCCGTTTGCATCGGACGGGAGGCCCGTATTAGCGTGCGCGATCCGGGCAGATGGGACAATGAGGAACAGCGCCTCCAGTGCCACGGGGCGAAGGACCTCTCGGCGTGCAGCACGAAGGAAAGGGAGTGGCGTGGAGGAGATGTCGGTCTTGCATGGACGGCGTGTGTCGTTTCGGCGAATGCTGACCGTTGCGCTCGCGACGGCTGCCCTCGCGACGTTCAGCTTCGTGACTGTCGGCATTCCGACCGCGAGCGGCGGCCCGGCTGATCCACCGTCTGCTTGTACCGGCGCCCCACCTCCCTCGGGTGATGCCAGGATTCCTGACGGTTGCCACGAGGGCAACGTGACGACGTGCGCGGGCGCCGGCCTGACTGCGGACAACCAGCTGAGCGGGGACACGAGCGCCAGCGACGCCAATGTCAGCGGAACAGTCGCGAATGATCTGCTGAACGTCACCCTCACCAACCCGAACGTCCAGATCGTCGGCGTCGTCGTCAAGGGCGGCCCCGACTACAACCTCTATCCGAGCGTGGTGTCGGACATGCACGCGCCCAACACGCCCAACGGCGGCACCAAACCCGCGGGCATCAGCCACTGGTTCGTCTGCTACAACATCGGTTCTCCCGGACCAGGACCAGGACCAGGACCCGGACCAGGACCCGGACCAGGACCCGGTCCGACACCCGGCGGTGGCGGCGGTGCCGGTGCTGGCGGGGCCAGTCCGGGTGCTCCGACGCCGGCGACCGCGATCGCCGGACGACCAGGGTTCACCGGTTAACCGGGCGGTCAGGCTTCACGGTCGAAGAAACGGCACCTACGGCGCGCACAGCTGCAGAGGGCCCCTCAACGAGGGCGTCTGAACTCAGCGACGTCGTTCCCGTTTATCCTCCGCCATGTCGGTAGCCACGCCACCCTGGGTGCCGGCCATGCCCCCGGGCCGACTCGCCCTCGGCGCCGGGGGCCTTTCTTCTGTCGCTGTAGTTGCGTGAGAGAACGACGGCAACACCCCGCTTCCGTGCCGCCAGGGGGCTTGCACGCGGGATCTCGTCCGGCGGGCTAGAGGCCAGTGAGTGGGTCTCCCGTTTCGGCGCCCAACCGCTTGGAACCGAGGTTTAAGGTCCCGTCCAGAGACGGTCCGCTGTTTGGGCTGGCGAAGGCGGCCTGCCGTCTTTCGCACGATGGGCGGGCACCGGCGCTACGGGAAGCGGTGGCTCAACCGAGAGCGTTGAGTCATCCGGGCTAACGAGCTACATGCCACGTACCGACGGGCTGGCACTCGAACGGGTCCTGGTGGTCGGTCGCCCGCTCCGCGGTCTGCTTGCGAAACTGCTGGCGCTCGAGACCCTCCGAGCCGCCCAGGCCGTGTGCGCCGAGTGCGAGGTCTGCGAGCCGTGCCTCCAGTTCGCGCTCGCTGTCGGCGCGACTGGTATCTAGGGCGGGACGACGGAGCAGCAACGCGAGCGGATGCTCGGACGGCGCGGCGGACTTGACGCTCAAATCGCGCCTTTGCCGAGGGTGCCAGAAGGCCGCCAGTGAGGCGTCGTCTTCGTCGGTCTAGGTCCCGACGCTCGGGTGTGAGGCGGTCACCACCCCGGCCGGTAGAGCCGCCCGCACCAGAACGGGCAATCTGTGCGCAAGCGGGCCGACGCGATGGCGGCTGAGAAAGGAGCTTCCGCACCCTCCCGGCAAGGGAACCCTCGCGCAGCGCGTAGATGACCCCGCAGGAGTTTTACTCCTTCGGCCCGTGGTGCACCCTTGATGCCGTTCAGGGATGCGAAACAGCCTGGAGACGCCGAATGAGATCGGCAAGTTGATGGCTTTGTGCGAGGAAAGGACGGCGGGGGACGTTCCGGGTGATCGCAACGGCGTGACGCGCCGCCGAGCCGCTGACATGCTCGGCTGCCGCGACCCGAATGGCGAGTGACCGCGCCCGAACTGCCAGTCGGCGCGGTCGCTCCGTGCCGCCGGCGCCCTTGTGCGACATCCAGCTCCCGCGGCAGGATTCGGAAGCCCAGCTGACTTCCTGCCCTTAGGAGGCGAACGTGCATTATGTGTTATTGGCCGAGCACACCGCCGAGGTTTGCCCTACAAGCAACGCGAAAACCAGAGAACTCTTGCTTCAGACGGCGCAGGACATTCCAAACATTGCGCAGCGGAACGGCGTCACCATCGTCGCAGGCCCCCTCGTGAACCGCGAGCACGTCGTGGTCGTCGTCGTCGAAGGTGATCGGTCAGAAGCCGTCGATCGGTTCCTCGTGGAGTCGCGACTCCCACAATGGAATCGCGTACGCATCCTGCCATCTCTGTCGATCGAAGAAGGAATGAAGGACGTGCAAGAGAGCACGCCGCTCTTCTAACACGTCGATTCTGGGCAGCCTTCGAGGCCGTTCTAGACGGAGCACAGAGCCGATCTGTGCTCAGATAAGCGCCCCGCCGCCCCCAGTCGAGCAACAATGTAGGACGTCACCGCACATTCTCCTCACGACCGTCCTGCCGATCGCCTTGTTGTAGAGGCGACGGCCGACACGGCCGCGCTTCACGGCCTGGTAGTCGCCGAGGAACCGGGCGAGCTTGTAGAGAAAGCTGCGCGTGCTGCTGATACTCGTCGGGCTCAGGGCCTCGTCGCTATCCCCGCCACCGCTGCTCCCACCCGGCGATTCCGATTCGCCATCCCCTCGGTCCTTGCCTCGGTGGGCCAGTGCTTGACCCAGCGGGGGTGCCGTGAGCCTACGCGCCCGTCGCTGGCGCGCTCCGGCGAGGTTGTGACGATCCTGGGGTGCGCGACCCGCACCAGAACGGGCATTCTGTGCGCCCGGTGAGGGCTGCCTCGACTTCGCGCTCGCGGTCGGCGCCCTCGGGATCTGGGGCGGGACCACGGAGCAACAGCGCGAACGTATGGTTGGCCGGCGCGGCGGGATCGACGCGGTCAATCCTGCCGATTGACGAACTATCGGTTAGAGCTCCACCAGCGCGCTCGCCCGATGTTGTCCAGCTGTCGGGTCGCTCTCGATCGTGGCGAGAACGTCATGAGCGTGTCCATCATCATTGAAGGGGGCGTAGCCCAAGTGCCGCGGTCGAACGTGTCGGCGCGGTCCTCGGAAGGGACGGGCGCGTCGATCATCAACTGGAGCAGAGGTATCAAGGCTCCGGGAGGCCCTGCGCTCGTCGTCGAGAGGCCGCCGTGGTCACACCGTGGTCACGAAATCCTGCGACACGACGCGACTGCTGCGACATTCAAGGGTCGGTGACCGCAAGAAGCCCTTGTAAGCGTTGACTTCCGTCAACCCATGAGATCAATGAGAGGCTGGACTTGCTTCATGTCGAAGTAGTCACGCCACGCAGCGATCTTGCCGTCACGAACCTCGAACGTGCCCATCACCGGGAGCTCGATCGAGCGCTGCGGCAACACGAAGACGTCGACGCGTTCCGTGAGCACGATGGGCCCG
>JALZAA010000097.1 GCA_030948625.1 Actinomycetota bacterium | reverse complement strand
CGCGGGTGCGGCTTGCGCGCTCCGGCCCACGCCGACGACACCTGCGCGTCGACCAGATCACTCAGGCCGACCTCCTCGACCGCTTCAGCGAGGTCCCAGTCCCAGTTCGAGCAAATGCCCAGGCGTAGGCCGCGAGCTCGCAGCTCGGCGAGCACGTCCGGGACCTCGGGGTAGGCCTCGAGCACCCGTGACTCCGCGCCGTCACGCAGCTTGTGCAGGATCACCTCGTACTCGCCCGGGTGGACGTCGGTCTCGGACAGCATCCCGAGGATGCGTTCGCGCTGCCAAGCCACGTAGTCGTCCCGGCTGCGCGAGTGCTCGAGGTGCTCGATGCCGTCGATCCCGTCGTTGAACCAACGGTCGCGAGTCTCCGGTGGGAGCTCGTAGCCGTGCTCGGCGAGCACGTCGTCGGCCGAGATCCACTGCGTGGCCTCGGCCAGTGTGCCGTAGTAGTCGAGGAGCACCGCCCTGACCGGTGTGGAGGACGCTTCGCCGGGCATACCGGCGATTGTGCCAAATTCGGCTGATCCCACGGTCTACCTACAGGTAGGTAGGCTCCTGGAAACAGTCTCGAGCGCGCTCCCGCAGGGAGAGTACGCGGGAGGTTCCATGCAACACGCCGTCGCACGAACGCCCGATGAACGGATCAACATCCGCTCGTCGGTCCCGTTCTTCCTGCTGCACCTGCTGCCGTTCCTGGCGTTTCTGACCGGCGTGACGACGACGGCCCTGGTCCTGCTGGCTGTCACGTTCTTCGGCCGTATGTTCTTCATCACCGCCGGCTACCACCGGTACTTCTCTCATCGCAGCTACAAGCTCGGGCGCTTCGCGCAATTCGTGATGGCGTTCGGCGGCGGGACCGCGTGCCAAAAGGGTGTGCTGTGGTGGGCGGGCAACCACCGTCGCCACCACCAGTTCGCGGACACCGAGCGCGACCTCCACTCGCCGCGGAAGGGCTTCTGGTGGAGCCACGTGGGCTGGATCCTCTGCGAGAAGTACTCGGCCACGGACACCGACGCGATCAAGGACTTCGCCCGCTACCCGGAGCTGCGGTTCCTCGACAAGCACGACTGGATCCCGATGTGGACGCTGGGCCTGACGTGCTTTCTGGTCGGTGGGTGGAGTGGTCTGATCGTCGGGTTCTTCCTGTCGAACGTGCTGCTCTGGCACTCGACGTTCACGGTGAACTCGTTGGCGCACGTGTTCGGTCGTCGGCGCTACGACACGCCGGACACGAGCCGCAACTCGCTCTTCGTCGCACTGCTGACCGGCGGTGAGGGCTGGCACAACAACCACCATCACTACCAGTCGTCGGCGCGACAGGGTTTCTTCTGGTGGGAGATCGACGTCGTCTACTACGTGCTCAGGCTGTTGCAGGTCGTCGGCATCGTCCGCGACCTGCGCCAGCCGCCGGCGCGCGTACGCGACCCCAGGCCTCCGCGGGCGCAGCCGAGCGACCACATGGAGGAGCGAGAGCCGGTGGCGGTCTAGACCGACCGCAGTGGCTCGAGCCCGGCCAGGGCGCGGGAAGCGCGGCTCGCAAGCGCGACGATCGTCAGCGTCGGGCCGTAGCCCGTAGACGTCGGGAACACCGAGGAGTCCGCGCAGAGCACGTTGTCGACGTCGTGCAGGCGCTGCCAGCGGTCGAACACGCTCGTGCGCGGGTCGTCGCCCATTCGGGCCGTGCCCATCACGTGACGCGAGATCGGTGTGGGATTCATCGCCTCGAACTCGCTGCCGGGCCGCGGCGGTGACGTCACCCAGAACGCCATGTGGGCGCCGGCGTCGCGCATGACGGCTTCGAGCCGAGGCGCCCAGTGCTCCGCGCACGCGATCTCATGGCGGTGCGGCGAATACGTCACCCTGCCGGCCGGGAACCCCCAGACGTCGCGCACGTGCGGGTCCGCATCGACGCGGTTCGTCGGCTGCGGCAGGTCTTCGCCTTGCATCGTGAACACGGCCATGCAGTCGCGAGTGGTCGACTCGACCATGAGCTGCGAGTGCAGCTCGCCCGGTGGGAGATGAATCGCCTCAATGATCGGCTGTCCCGCGCCGCCGTGCTCGACGATGCCGCCCCGGAAGTAGGGGAGCCCGGCAGCCTTGGCGGCGTCGACCGCGGCCACGTCCGCGACCATCGGGTCGTCCATCAGATGCGTGACCGCCCGGCCCCGGTGCGCGTGGAGGCGGAACGGGAAGATCCCGAGCACCAGCGTCTGGAAGTGGAACATGAGGTAGCGGCCGACGACGTCGGGGTTGCCGAGCTCGCTGCGCAGGAGCAGCCGAGGTGTCTCGAAGGCCCCACCTGCGAGGATGACGAAACGGGCGCTCAGCTCGTGCGCCTCGAGCGCGTTGTCGATGTATCGGACGCCTCGCGCTTGACGCCCGGTCTTGTCGAGCACGACCTCGCTCACGTACGACTCGGGACGGATCTCGCACCGGCCGGTTCGCAGCGCGCGCCGCAGCGACGCGACGGGATCGCCCTTGGCGTCGATCGGGCATCCGAAGAAGCCGCAGAACCCGCAGTTGTTGCAGGCGGGCCGCCCGTCGTACTCGACGCTGTTCACGCCGGTCGGCGCGCGATACGGGTGGTAGCCGAGGCGGTTCGCGGCCTCGCTCGTGAGCACGGCGCAGAACATGTCCGGGCCGGGTGGCATCGGGTACGACCCCGACCGCCACGCCGCGAACGGGTTGGCGGTGTGGTCGCCGGCCACGCCGACGACGTGCTCTGCCTCGGCGTAGTACGGCTCGAGCTCGTCGTAGTCGAGGGGCCAATCCGCGATGTCGGCGCCGTCGATGGGCCCGAGCTCGGCGCGGGCGCGGAAGTCGACCTCACGGAATCGCGGCAGCTTTCCGTCGGCGTGGAAGCCGCCGCCCCCCACCGTGGAGGGCAGATTGTTCACGTCACCGGTGAACATGCGATCGCCGTCGTCGGCAGAACGGCGGAACGAACGGGGCTCGAGGAGCGGGTCCGGCCCGAGGAAGTGCCGCTGCAGGAACTTGATCTCGTCGCTGCTGATCTCGCCGGTCAGCTCGAACGGCGGGTCGAGGTGGAGCAGGTGGTTGCCGCCCTTCTCCAGGACGATCACCGACCATCCGGCGGCGGTGAGCACGTCGGCGGCCGTCGCGCCGCCGGGACCGCTGCCGACGATGACGGCGTCACAGTCGTATTCACTCACGACCGCTGACTTCCTCGTCGGTGTAGCCCCGGGGCTGGACGTCGCCCGGGAACCCGATCGCACGCCAGCCCGCGCCGTCGCGGTTGCCGCCGTACTCGGGCGCGCCGTACGCGCCCTCGCACGCATGCGCGTACAGCAACTGCTGGAACTCGGCGACGGCATCGAGGCGGGCGTCCTGTTCATCGGCCGGGAGCGCGGTGAAGTCGGGTCCGAGCGCCGCGATGCCGTCGCGGTACGCCTGCTGCCAGCCGCGCACCGGCCCGTTGAACTCGCGCTCGGCGATCCCCTGCGACCCCTCGATGCGCGTGCGCCAGGCCAGCGCTTCGAGCCGCGAAGGGCGAAGGAACTCTCCGAACGACGCATCACCGCCCGACCGGCCCGAGAAGGGGCCGCCCGCCCAGATGCGGGGCGGGTCGACGGTGAACGCGCCGAGCAGGCCGTCGATGTACTCGGCGACGCCGAGCTCGGTCGCGCCCGGATGCCCTGCGACCGCGGGGATGAGCCGCTCGCATGCAGCCGCGACGACCGCGTACGACTCAGGATCGAAGTAGACGGGCACGCAAGCGGCAGCTACGAAACGGTGAGCTCGTAGTTGCCCAGCTCGTCGAGGCGGGCGACGGCGCCCGGCGGCAGCACGACGACGGTGAACGGCTCTTCGATGAGGGCAGGGCCGCGTATTTCGACACCGGGAGCGAGCACCGAGCCGTCGTATACGGGTGCCTCGACGAACCCGGACCCGATGAACTCCGGACCGAAGTACACGCGCCGCGCGCCCCGCCGCGCCGCCTTGGCGTCATGGACGGCGCCGAGCGGGGCGAGCCGCTCGGGCTTGGGCGTCGAGCCGCGGGCGACGAGCCGCATGCCGCGCAGGAGCGGCTGTTGGTTTCGGAAGTTGAAGCCGCGGTCGGCCTGGTGCTGGGTGTGGAAACGCTCGGACAGGTCGAGGAGGCCGGGCTCATCGATCGCGTCGCCTTTTGGAACGGGCACGCTCATGTCGAAGTTCTGCCCCGGATAGCACATCTGCGCGAACAGGCCTACGTCGACCTCCGACTCGGGTAGCCCGGTCGGGTCGAGCTCCTTCCGAGCCTCGTCGCGCAGCTCCGACATGACCGTGCGCACGCGGGTCAGGTCGACCTGCGAGAGCGGCACCACGTAAGCGCGCACGAGGTCGACGATGTAGTCGGCGACGAGCACGCCGAGCGCCGAGAACGCCGGTGCGGTCTTGGGCACGAGGATGCGGTCGATGCCGAGCTCCGTCGCGATCGCCCACGCGTGCACGGCGCCGTTGCCTCCGTATGCCATGAGCGCGAGCTCCCGGGCGTCGGCGCCGTGTGCTGCCAGGACGCGGCGCGTCGCGTTGGCCATGTTGGCGTTGACGATGCGCTCGATGCCCCACGCCGCCTCGATGACGTCGAGGCCGAGGGGCTCGGCCACGTCGCGGCGGATGGCATCGAGAGCGCCGTCGACGTCGAGCGTCATGCGGCCACCCGCGAACCCGTCGACCGGGAGGTAGCCGAGGACGGCGTCGGCGTCGGTGACCGTGGGGCGGCCGCCGCCCCTGCCGTAGCAGACGGGTCCCGGCGCCGACCCGGCGCTCTCGGGCCCGACGAGCAGCGCTCCCTGGCGCACACGCGCGATGGAGCCGCCGCCGGCGCCCACGCTCTGGACGTCGACCATCGGGAGGCCGATGTAGTAGCGGTAGCGCCAGTTCCAGTCGGTCTTGATCTCGGGCTGACCGTCGCGGACCAGGCACACGTCGAAGCTGGTGCCGCCCATGTCGACGGCGATGAAGTCGGCGATGCCCACCTGTCCCGCTGCGAGCGCCGACCCCATCACGCCTCCGGTGGGCCCGGACGCCAGCACCGACACCGCCCGTCTGGCGACGTAGTCGGGCGGCATCACCCCGCCGGTCGACTGCATGATGAGCAGCTGGCCGGCGTAGCCGGCAGCGCGCAGCTTGTCTTGGAGGCTGCCGACGTACGCAGCGATCTTCGGCGCGACGTACGCGTTCACGAGCGTCGTCGACACCCGCTCGAACTCGGGCCCCCGCGCCATCACCTCGTGCGACAACGAGACGTGGTCGATGTCGGGGAACTCCTCGCGGACGATCTCGGCGGCGCGCCGTTCGTGCTCGGGGTTGACGAAGCTGAACAGGAACATCACCGCGATAGAGCGCACGCCGAGCTGCTTGAGCCGCTGCACGCCGCGACGCACGGCTTCCTCGTCGAGCGGTGTGAGCTCCTCACCGCGGTAGTTCATGCGTTCTGGAATCGGGACGCGCGCCCGCCGCCGTGCGATCGGAGGCGGCGCGGGATAGGTGGGGTCCCAGATCTCTTCCTTGTGCACGCGCCGCATCTCGATCTCGTCGCGATGGCCCTCGGTGACGAGCAGACCGGTGGACGCGCCGTTCATCTCGATCATCGTGTTGTCGGCGGTGGTGGTGCCGTGCACGAGGATGTCGATCTCGGCGCAGACGTCCGGGAGCGGCCGGTCGAAGCCGTCGGCGAGCTGTTGCAGGCCGTTCATGACGCCGACCGACTGGTCGTCGGGCGTGGTCGGCGTCTTGTCGAGCACCACGTCGCCGTCGGGTGTCACGCAGATGAGGTCGGTGAACGTCCCGCCGACGTCCACTCCCACCCGGTAGCCCATCACTCACCCCCCGATGCGTTCACTGACCAGAAATATCCTGGTCTATGCACGCATCGTGCGGCGCTCGGCGCGGAGGCGGTCGGTCGCGTCGCGATCGATCGCGAGCGTCAGGTCCTCGAGGGAGCCGGTCAGCACCACGCCGTAGTCCCGCTCGGCGCCGTCGACGCTCACGTACTCGTCGAGCACGTCGTCGAGCACAGCCTGCGGGTCACGGTCGAGCGGGTTGCCCCAACCACCACCGCCGCCGTAGTCGTACATGACGCGCTGCGACGCCTCGATCGGCACCCATTCGGCGGTGTGCTGCACGACGAAGGGGTCCTCGGATCCGTAGCGGATCACCATCTTGTTGGGCGCGCCGGGCTTGCCGCCGCAGATGCCCGGCATCGGGTACTTCATCCCGACGACGTACGTGTAGACCTTGGCGTCGACGAGCACTTCCTTCTCGTAGTGGCTGCCGCACAGGCCCCGCCACTGGCCGGGACCGCCCGAGTCGGTGCGGTAGTCGCGGCTCCACTGGACGTGCGGGTACAGGCTCTCGTTGATCTCGGCCGTCGCCTTCCAGAGGTTGCCGAACGACGCGTTCTGCGCACCCCACGCGTCCATCCCCTTGCCGGCGTTGCACCAACCCGCGTACACCTCGGCCGAGTGGTCGGTGAACGACTGCCCCGTGCGCGGGTCGACGCCGACGATGATCGTCGGGATGCCGGTCTTGTATGTCTGCGGGACCGCCTTGTCCGGGAGCACGTGCTGCATCGCGACCGCGATGACCTCGCCCACGTCGGCGCCCGGATGGTGCGTTCCCGCGCTCACCGGCTTGTTCGGGTGCGGGTTGAGCACGGACCCCTTCGGTACGACGAGCTTGATCTGGTCGAAGAAGCCTTCGTTCTTCGGGATCTCGGGATCCATCATCGAGGCGATCTGGCCGATCGTGTAGCCACGGGTGTTGCCGAACGTCGACCAGGCCTGGATCTCCTGACGGGTGTCGCTGCCGGTGTAGTCGATGGTGAGATCCTCGCCGTCGACCGTGATCTTCACGTGGAGGTGGATGTCGGGGTTGCCGAGCGGGTCGTGGTCGACGTA
>JALZAA010000094.1 GCA_030948625.1 Actinomycetota bacterium | reverse complement strand
CCGCCGATGATGAACAGGTCGGGCCAGAACAGCATCTCGAGGTGGCGCATGTACTCGTCGAGGCGCTTGCCCCACTTCTTCCAGGTCAGCTTGTCCTTCTCGCGAGCGATCTCCGACGCCCGCTTCTCGGCCTCCTTGCCGCGCAGCTCGAGGTGGCCGAGCTCCGTGTTGGGCACGAGCACGCCGTCGACGAACAGCGCGCTGCCGATGCCGGTGCCGAGCGTCACCATCAAGACGACGCCCTTCTTGTCGCGGCCGGCGCCGAACCGAATCTCCGCCAGCCCGGCGGCGTCGGCGTCGTTGAGCACGACGAACGGGCGCGCCGCGGCCTGGCTGAGACGCTTGGCGACGTCCTCGCCGATCCAGGACTTGTCCACGTTCGCCGCCGTCTCCGCGATCCCTCCGCGGATCACGGCAGGAAACGTCGCGCCCACCGTCCCGTCGCCGCCGAACTTCGCCGCGACCTGCGCGACGACCTCGGACACGGCGGCCGGCTGGGCGGGCTGGGGCGTGAGCAAGCGGTGGCGGTCGGCCGTGAGCGTCCCGCGCTCGACGTCGACGGGCGCGCCCTTGATCCCGGTCCCACCGATGTCGATTCCGAGCACCTGCGCCACGGCTCCCCCTGGTGTCACGAGCCTCTGGGAGGCTATTCGTCGTATCCCCGACGCTGGACGATGTCACGGCCGGCGGCACTTGGGAATACCCGACCCCCGGGGTAGCATTTTCGGAGGTAAGCGCCCGTGTCGGGCCTGAGCCGAGAGGACGCGCCATGCCCGCCTTCCGCGAGCTGCTCGCCAAGGTCAAGCAGAAGATCAGTGAGGTCGACCCGGCCGAGGCCGAGTCGCGCCTCGGCGACGCCACGTTCCTCGACGTCCGCGAGCTCGACGAGTTCGAGCAGGGCACCGTGCCCGGCGCGGTCTTCATCCCGCGTGGTCACCTCGAGAGCCAGGTCGAAGGCAAGCTCCCGCAGAAGGACCGGCCCGTCGTCGTGTACTGCGCCGGCGGGACCCGCTCGGCGTTCGCGACCGAGACGCTGCAGGAGCTCGGCTACACCGACGTCGTCTCGATGGCCGGCGGCTTCGGCCGTTGGAAGAACGAGGGGCGGCCGTGGATCACTCCCGCGGTCCTCGACCCCGAGCAGCGCAACCGCTACCACCGCCACATACTTCTGCCCGAGATCGGTGAGGCCGGCCAGCAGAAGCTGCTCGAGAGCAAGGTGCTCCTGCTCGGCGCGGGGGGCCTCGGCTCCCCCGCGGCGCTGTACCTCGCCGCGGCGGGAGTGGGCACGTTGGGCATCGTCGACATGGACGTCGTCGACCAGTCGAACCTGCAGCGCCAGATCCTCCACAACGTCGACCGCATCGGGGACCGTAAGGTCGACTCGGCCAAGAAGACGCTCACCCAGCTGAACCCCGACGTCGACGTCGTCACCTACGACGTGCGCCTCGGCGCCGACAACGTCCTCGACATCATCGACGGCTACGACGTGATCGTCGACGGCACCGACAACTTCCCCACCCGGTATCTGCTCAACGACGCGTCGCTGTTGAAGAAGATCCCCGTCGTGCACGGGTCGATCTTCCGCTTCGAGGGTTACGTCACCGTGTTCAAGCCGTACGACGGCCCGTGCTACCGGTGCATGCTGCCGGAGCCTCCGCCGGCAGAGCTGGCCCCGAACTGCGCCGAAGCCGGCGTGCTCGGCGTGCTGCCGGGGATCATCGGGTCGCTCCAGGCGCTCGAGGCGATCAAGCTCCTGCTCGACCTGGGCGACCCGCTCGTCGGCCGCATGCTCGCGTACGACGCGCTCGAGCAGTCGTTCCGCACGTTCAACGTGCGCCGCGACCCTGAGTGCCCCGCGTGTGGCGAGAACGCGGGCGAGATCGTGATCGCGGAGTACGACGACCTCTGCCTCCCCCACGCCACCCTGGCCGACAGCGCGACGACCGCGCACTGAGCTCGGCGAGGATCCGCTAAGGCTCGATCGGCTCGGAGCGTACGGCGTCGAAGAGTGCTTCGGCCTCTCGGTCCGTGGTCTCGCGCAACGGTCGCCACAGCAGTGCGGCCATCGCGACGAGTGTCACCGTCGATCCGACGGCATACGCGAGCCCGGCGCGCACGAGGACGTCGCCACCGCTGATCACCACGGTGACGAGAAAGGCGATGACGCCGATCACCCAGGCCAACGCGTATCGACCGTGGTGCTCCAGCGCGATGAGCGCCTGCCCGAACGTCAAGGCGAGCATGTACAACGCTGATCCGAATCCGAGCAGTGCCATGTCACGCGCATCGAGCTGGAAGTCGCTGCCGAAGAACGTCCGGACCGCCCACGGTCCCAACAGGGCCGAGCCGATGGCTGAAGCGGCGCCGATCACGATCACCGCGACCGTGAGTTTCCGCAGACCTGCGCGAAAAGCCTCCCGCTCACCCGCGCCGCGCTGCTCCGACAGCTCGGGCACCAGCGTCGCCTGAATCGCCTGGAAGAAGTAGAGCGGTACCCGAGAAAGGAGCATGCCGGCGAAGATCCAGCTCGTCTTCTCCGACTCGGAGCTGCTCGCCAGCAACTGCACGACCACGGCGGCTGCATTCAGCAGGGCGAGCGCGAGCGCCGACCCCGCAACCAGCAACCCGATATTGGCCGAGATCTCCTTCCACGACGCCGGCGGGCCCGGCTCCACGAGGCCCTTCTGACCCCGAAGCGAGATCGCCACTGCGGCGAACGGCGCCAGCGCAATCAGCAGGCCGTAGGGTCCGGCGGACTCGACGCCGACGACGACGAACACGATGCACGCGACAAGGCGCAGGATCCCCTCGCTCCCGACGAGCAGGCCGTACGGACCGAAGCGGTCGTAGCCGGCGAGTACGCCACGCGTCATGTGTTCGGCGAGATACCCGAGGAGCATGATCGCCAGCGCCCATACCAGCAGCGACTGACCCTTGAACAGCGAGTCGACAAGAGGGGAAACGAGCGCGGCAATGAGGATCATGACCACGAGACCGAGAGCAAGCACGCCGCCCGTGACGGCAGCGCGCTCGATGACGGGAAGAGTCCCGACCCGGCGCGCCCGTCGAGCTGCAATCGCCCGCGCGATCTCCTGCTCGAGCGGCTGGAAGAAGCCCGGCGCGGCGGTGAACGCGATGACCCACAGCACCGCCAGCGCGCTGTAGCGGTTGCTCCCCAGCGCCCGCCCGGAGAGAGCCAGGAACAGATACGCCGTCACCCCGGCGACGATCAGCCACAGGCCGATCGTGGCGCTCCCCTCCGGGAACGGATTGCGCTCGCGCAGTCGTTGCAGCAGCCGACCGCCGCGTCGACGCCCCATCGCGCTCAGTCCTTCGAACCGCTCCGCGCCGGCTTCTTGAACCGGTCGACGAGCTCGACGAGCGTGCGGACGGCGAATCCCGTGCCGCCCTTGACGAGGTAGCCGTCGTCGCTGCTGGCGCGGGCGGGCCCAGCGATGTCGAGGTGCGCCCACGGCACGCCGTCGACGAACTCGGACAGGAACAACGCGGCGGTGAGCGCGCCGCCGTAGTTGCCGGTGCTGATGTTGCGGAGGTCGGCGACCTCGGAGTCGAGCAGCTTGCGGTACTCGCTCGGGAGCGGGAGCTCCCACACCGGCTCACCGGCGGCGTCGGCGGCCGCCTGCACCTGGTCGTTCCAGCTGTCGCGATTGCCCATCAACCCGGCGATCTTCTCGCCCAGCGCAACCATGCACGCCCCGGTGAGCGTCGCGACGTCGACCACCGCGTCGGGCTTGTCCTCGGCGGCGAGCGAAAGACCGTCGGCGAGGATGAGGCGACCTTCGGCGTCGGTGTTGAGCACCTCGACGGTCTTGCCGTTATGGATCCGCAGGACGTCGCCGGGACGGATGGCGGTGCCGCTCGGCATGTTCTCGACCATCGGGACGTACGCCGCGACCTTGGTCTTGATCCCGAGGTCCTTCAGAACCGACACCGCCGCGAGCACGGCCGCGCCACCCGACATGTCGGTCTTCATCGTCTCCATGCCGCTCGAGCTCTTGATCGACAGGCCGCCCGAGTCGAAGACAACGCCCTTGCCCACCAGCGCGACGAAGCCTTTCGCCCCGGGAGGCGAGTACGTGGCCTTCACGAGCCGGGGCGGGTTGGCCGAGCCCTGGCCGACGCCGAGCACGCCACCGAGCCCTTCGGCCTTCATCTCGGCCTCGGTCATGACCTTGACCGTGACGCCCTTGCCGCGGAGCAGCTTGCGGGCGGCAGCCGCGAACGTGGCTGGCGACTTGGCGCCCGCCGGCTCGTTGACCATGTCGCGCGCCCACGTGACGGCATCGGCAACGCTCAGGCCCCGTTCGAGCGCAGCGTTCACCCGCGCGCTCGACCGGCCGATGACGATGACTTCCGCGAGCTTGCTCGCGTCCCGTTCGCTCTTGTACTTGACGAACTGGTACGAGCCGAGCACGAAGCCCTCGGCGACCGCCTGCGCCGCGTCCGCGCGCTCGAGGCCGGCGGCGTCGGACAGGTCGACGAGCGTCGTCGCCACCGATGCGACCTTGCGTGCCTTGCGGGCGACGGCGGCGGCGGCGCGGCGCAACCCGTCGGCGGTGAGCTCGTCGAACTTGCCCACGCCGACGAGCATGGCGGCGTCGGCGCGCAGCCGCCCCCGCGTCGGGACGGCGAGCGTCTCACCGGACTTGCCCTGGAAGTCGGCTTCCTGCATGAACGCGTCGAGCCCACCGTCGAGCGCAGCGTCGACCGCGTCGGCGCCGGGCCCGAGCGCGCGGCCGGCGCCGATGGGGACGGCCAGCAGCTCGGCCGCGATGCGGTCGGCGGGTGGAGCAGCGACGGTGAGCTCGAGCGACACGGATGCCTCCTGGTCGGTCTTCATTCTTGGAGTTCAGTCTCGATCGTCGGTGCGCACGGGCCGGAACCCGTGTTCCTGCCAGCGTGCCAGCGTGTACACGAGATCTGCGAGTCGGTTCAGGTACGGCACCGCGAGGCTGTCGTCGAGCCAGCCCGCCTGACGGGCGGCGACGGCCTCGCGCTCGGCTCGGCGCACCACCGTCCGCGCCAGATCGAGCGCGGCCGCGAGTGGGTTCTCACCGGGGAGGACGAACTCCCGCGGTGGATCGAAGCGCGTCGTGACGTCGTCGATGATCGGCTCGAGCCCGTCGACCATCTCCTGGGTCACTCGGGAGACGCCGGGCTCGAGCAGGTTGCGCCGTTCGGGGCTGGTGGCGAGCTCGGCGCCGACGACGAACAGCTCGCGCTGGAGCCGGATCAGCAGTTCGTCCAACTCAGAGCCCGTGCCCGTCTGGGCGCGGGCGACACCGAGCGCCGAGACAGCTTCGTCGACCGCGCCGTAGGCCATGGGCCCGGACGCATCCTTGGCGACTCGCCCGCCGTGGAAGAGCCCGGTCGTGCCGTCATCGCCTGTGCGCGTGTACACCTTCCGGTCGCGGGCGGGACTCACAGGCGCCAAAGCCTAGAGGACACTTAGGGTTACGCTGTCGGGCGATGTCCGTCGCCTCGAAGCGGCCGGCACCTGCGCCCGGGGCTGAGGCGCCGGAGACCGCTCCTCGCCCCTCACTCGCACGCAGCCTGCTGCGCACCGCCCGCCCCAAGCAATGGGTGAAGAACGTGCTCGTGTTCGCGGCGCCCGGCGCGGCGGGGGTGCTGTCGGAGCCGGCGCAACTCGGGCGAACGCTCGTTGCGTTCGCCGCGTTCTGTCTCGCCGCCAGCGGCACCTACTTCTTGAACGACGCGCTCGACGTCGAGGCCGACCGCCGGCACGAGACGAAGCGCAACCGGCCGATCGCGGCCGGGCTCGTCACCACCAAGCAGGCGAAGGCCATCTCGGCCGTGCTGATCGTCCTGGCGCTGGGGATCTCGGCGCCCCTGAACAGCGGGCGGCTGTTGGCGGTGGTCGGCGCTTACGTCGTGGTGACCGTGTCGTACAGCTTCTGGCTCAAGCACGAGGCCGTCATCGATCTCGGCGCAGTCGCCGCCGGCTTCGGTCTGCGTGCCATCGCAGGTGCGGAAGCCACGGGCGTGCCGTTGTCGAACTACTTCCTCATCGTGGTGGGTGCCGGATCGTTGTTCATGGTGGCGGGCAAGCGGCACGCGGAACTGGCCGAGCTCGGCGACGCGTCCACCAGCCACCGCGCCACGCTGGGCCAGTACTCCGACTCGTTCCTCAACTACGTGCGGTCGGTCACGTCGGCCGTCGCCATCACGGGATACGCGTTGTGGGCCTTCCAGCGCGCCACCGAGGTCGGCAACCAGTTTTGGTTCCGGCTGTCGATCGTCCCGTTCGTGCTCGCCATCCTGCGCTACGCGCTCACGGTGGAGCAGGGAGGCGGCGGCGCGCCGGAGGAGGTCGTGCTGAGCGACCGCGTGCTGCAAGTGTTGGGTGTGCTCCTGTTGGCTTGCTTCGCGACCGGTGTCTATGCCGGGTGAACCAGGTGCCACCGGCGCCCGGCGGCTGCTGACGGGGTGGGGACGGACGGCGCCCACCGCCGCCACTGTCGTCGAGCCCGAGACGGTGCACGACGTCGAGGACGTGCTCGAGCATCCGGGGCGGCGCGGTCTCATCGCGCGCGGGCTCGGTCGCAGCTACGGCGACGCGGCGCAAAACGCGGGCGGCTCCGTCATCGACGCGACGACGCTCGATCGGGTCCTCGACCTCGACCTCGAGCGGGGCATGATCCGGGTCGAAGCGGGAGCGAGCCTTGACGCGCTGCTGCGTCTGCTTGTGCCGCGCGGCTGGTTCGTGCCGGTGACGCCGGGCACGCGTTACGTCACCGTCGGCGGCGCCTTCGCGGCCGATATCCACGGCAAGAACCACCACGTCGACGGCAGCTTCGCCAACCAGGTGGAGCGCATCACTCTGCGGACGCCGAAGGGCGTGCACGAGGTGGGGCCGGATCGCGACGCCGAGCTGTTCTGGGCGACGGCGGGCGGCATGGGGCTCACCGGTGTGATCACGGAGGCGACGTTCCGCCTGCTGCCGATCGAGACCGCGTACGTCAGCGTCGACACCGAACGCGCGTCCGATCTCGACGACGCCATGGCCCGGTTCCGGAGCGGCGACGACGCGTACCGGTATTCCGTCGCGTGGATCGACTGTCTCGCCACGGGGGCGGCGCTCGGCCGATCGGTCCTCATCCGCGGCGACCACGCCCGGCTCGAACAGGTCCCGAATCGACGCCGCAGCACGGCGCGGCAGTACAAGCCGCACTCGCGCCTCGTGGCCCCGCCGTGGGTACCGAGCGGGCTGTTGAACCGCTTCACGGTCCGCATGTTCAACGAAGCATGGTTCCGGAAGTCGCCGCGCGAGCAACGCGGGCACATCGAGTCGATCCGCGCGTTCTTCCATCCCCTCGACGGTGTGCGCGACTGGAACCGCCTCTACGGCAACCGCGGTTTCGTCCAGTATCAGTACGTCGTGCCCGATCACGAGCACGACACCGTGCGGCGCACGATCGAGAAGCTCAGCGGCGCCCAGTGCGCGTCGTTTCTGGCCGTCCTCAAGCGCTTCGGCCCCGGGAACCCGGGCCCGCTGTCGTTTCCGACGCCGGGATGGACTCTGGCGCTCGACATCCCGGCCGGCCCACGCGGCCTGCCCCCGCTGCTCGACGAGCTCGACCGGCTGGTCACCGACGCCGGCGGCCGCGTCTACTTCGCCAAGGACTCTCGCGTACGGCCCGAGCTCGTCCCGACCATGTACCCCGAGCTCGACCGGCTCCGCGAGGTCCGGGCGCGCGTCGACCCGTCGAACGTGCTGCAGTCCGACCTCGGCCGCCGTCTCGGGCTGCTGTGATGCGCGCATGAAGGACGCGTTGGGCTCGGTGCAGTCCGTGCTCGTGCTCGGAGGCGGCTCCGAGATCGCGCTTGCGACGGTGCGCGAGCTGGTCAACCGCCGCGCCACCACCGTGGTCCTGGCGGCGCGACGACCGGACACGCTCGAGCCTCAGGTGAAGGAGCTGCGCGACCTTGCCCGCGGTCGCCCGAACGTGACGATCGAGGCGGTCCCGTTCGACGCCGACGCTATCGACGACCATGACGCCTTCGTCGACGGGGTGTTCGACCGGTTCGGCGATTTCGACATCGTGCTGCTCGCGTTCGGCGTGCTCGGCGATCAGAGTCAGGCAGAGCGGGACGGCGCCGCCGCCGTCGAAGTCGCGCGGATCAACTACCTCGATTCCGTGGCCGTCGCCGTTCCGGTGACCAACCGGCTGCGAGCGCAAGGTCACGGCACGTTCGTCGTGCTGTCGTCGGTCGCCGGCGAGCGAGCGCGACGGTCGAACTTCGTGTACGGGTCGACCAAGGCCGGGCTCGACGCTTTCTTCCAGGGCCTCGGTGACGCGCTTGTCGGCACGGGGGCGTCGGTGATGATCGTGCGCCCGGGGTTCGTGCACACGAAGATGACCGAGGGCCTCGAGCCGGCGCCGATGGCCACGACGCCGGAGGCGGTCGCGGAGGCGACCGTCCGCGGTCTCGAGCGCGGGAGCGAGATCGTATGGGTGCCACCTGCGCTGCGCTGGGTGATGACGGTCCTGCGCCACGCGCCCCGCCCCCTGTTCCGCAAGCTCCCCCTCTGACCCCGCGCGGCCAAATGAGCGCCGAAGCAACCGACCGCGTCGTCGCGGCGTTCGACTTCGACAAGACGGTGTCGACGCGCGACAACGTGATCCCGTTTCTGCGCCTTGCCGTCGGGGCACCTCGGCTCGCGTGGGCGCTGGCGCGCACCACCCCGCGGCTGGCCGCGGCCGCACTCGACGATCGCCGGCGCGACGCCGCAAAGGCCGCGCTCGTGCGTCGCACGCTCGCCGATTTCGAAGGTGCGCGCCTCACCGAGATCGCGACCGCCTTCGCCGACGACGTGGTCGCACGGCATCTTCGGGCCGACGTCGTCGAGCGGGTCGAATGGCACCGGCGTCAGGGCCACGAGCTGGTGCTCGTGTCGGCGTCGCTCGCGCCGTACCTCGACGTGATCGGCACGCGCCTCGGCTTCGACGCCGTCCTCGCCACGGAGCTCGCGGTCGACGACGGTGGGCGGCTCACGGGCGAGCTTGCCAAGCCGAACGTCCGCGGCCCCGAGAAGGTGCGCCGGCTCGAGGAGTGGCTCGAGGCGACGACCTCCGACGACCGCCCGGCGTTCGTCTGGGCGTACGGCGACAGCGCCGGTGACCGAGAGCTGCTGGCGCGCGCCGATCAGCCCATCAGCGTCGGGCGCGCCACCGCCTGATCGCGGGTTACCAGCCCGCCTCCACCCAATAGCGAATACCGGGAAGATCGTTGTACAACGCCTGGCCGGGACACTCCGTCCCGAAGAGATCACGGTGCCCGAAGATGCCGGCCGAAGGGTCGATGAACGGGTTCACGCCATGGATCTGGAACTTCCACCGGATGACGTCGATGAGCGTCCCTTCGGCGGCTCCTGATGGCGGCTCGGAGCTGAACGTTCCCAGTACTGCGATGCCGGTGGTACCGCGGTTGTAGTTGAGCGTGTGCGCGCCGAGAACGGGTTGGTCCATGCCGCCCCACCGGCCTTCGAACACCGTGCCGTAGTTGTCGACGATGAAGTTGTACGCGATGTCGCAGTAGCCGAGCGAGTGCACGTGGTAGGCGTAGATCCCCCGGATGATCCCCGCGCTGTCACCCGGCCCGTAGAAGTTGCTGTTGACCCTGTGATGGATGACCGCGGCACTCACGTACGTGTACTCCGGTCCGCCCGGGCACGCCCCCCAGTTCCAGTCGAGATCGCCGCCCCAATCGGACCGGGCCACGATCCTCCCGGAACCGGCGGGCTGCTTGGTCGGCGCGCAGGCCACGAGCGCGACCGCCGCGACGATCACGATCGCGAGCACGCGCCGGCGGCGCACGATGAACGCGATCGCGAGGCTCGCGAGCGCCGCGGCCGCGAGACCCTGGCCGAGGCCCAGGCCCTGCTGGGCCGGTTGCGTCGTCGACGTCGTGGTGGATGTGCCCGAGCCGCCCTCGCCCCCCGAGCCACCGCCGGACGCGGGGCCGCTCGGCGGAGGCGCGGAAGTCGTCGGCGCGGACGTCGTCGGCTCGGGCGCGGTGGTCGGCGTCGCCGGCGTGCCGCTGGACTCGACCTTCGTGTCGGGCTTCTTGCCGGTGGTCGAGTCGATGACGTGGAGCGTCACGTCTTGGGCCGATCCGTCGTCCAGCCGGACGCGGATGCCAGTCACGTTCCTGCCCACCCACACCGGCTCGGTGACGTGCTTGGTGTCCGGCGTCGCCCCGTGCACCGCGTCCTGCGACCCTTGGTCGGGCCCGTTGTCGAAGACCTGCGTCTCGGCCGCGCGGCGCCACTCACTGCGGCCGTCGCGCACCTCGAACGTGTACTTCGCTTCCTTGTCGCCGTTCCACTGCACTGCGACGAGGTTGGCGTCGGTGCCGACCTGGCCCTCCCATCCGGCCTCGACGGGCACGGGCTGCGGTGTGAG
>JALZAA010000093.1 GCA_030948625.1 Actinomycetota bacterium | reverse complement strand
CCTGCGCGCCGCGCTGGACGGCAACGCGCTGGCGCGCGCCGAGCTCGTCGTGACGTACGAACGCTGACGATCGAGACTCTTCCCGTTATGAGGTCGCGGGTATCGACGCCCGCCGGTGGGTCCAGTGAACGACGAGCCAGGAGCCCAGGCTCGCGATGGCGACGACTTCGGCGACGAACGCGACGACCGCTTCCCAGGTGAGTTGGTTGTCCTCGAACCCCAGCACCCCGACGGTGCGGGTCAGCAGGTAGGCCACGAGCGTTGCGGCACCGAAGCCGAGGCCGGCGAGGACAGCCGGCACGACGAGCTTCGGGACTCGCAGCGAGACAACCAGCGCCCAGGCGATGACCGGTCCCGCGATGGCATTGACGGCGAACGCTCGGCTGATGGTCAGCCCCGCGACGCTGTCGGGGGCGATATCCCGGTAGCCGCCTTTGAAGTACAGGTAGTAGTGCACGTAACCGCTCACGAGCACCGAGACGGCACCAACGAGCAACAGAAGCGGGTTACGGGGTGACACGCGCGGTCCCGGTCATGAACGTGTGGATCGTGCAGTGATACGCGAACGTGCCGACGCGAGTAACGGTTATGCGTCCGCGCTGACCGCTACCGACGTCGCCAGTGTCGAATGCTCCGTTGTTCGCGGTCAGCGTGTGCGTGGTGTTGTCGTCATTGGTCACGGTGATCGTCGACCCGGTCTTCACGGTGATGGGCTTCGGCGAGAAGGAGAAGTTCTTGATGACCACGGTGTTGGGCACGGTTGCAGATCCGGTCGTCGCGCTGTTCTGGTCGCTGGAGACGAAGTTCGTAACGATCACCGCGATTACTGCCACCGCGGGAACGACCACCACGAGCAGCCACGTCGGGATGGGACGGAGCGCAGCTTCGCTGCTCACGACGCTCCCTTCGGCGTCTGGCTGGTGGGCGCCGTGGCCTCTGGCCGCCCCGTGGGGCTTCGGTTCACTCTCTCATCATTGCGGTTGCAGTCCCGCGTGTCTGCACCGCCAGCGTCCGTGTACGACCCCGGCCGCCCGGAGTTTCGAACTACCTGCTACCCACCAGTCGATTTCCGCTCCTTAGCGGTTAGCAGGGATGCCGGCATTCCTGCTGGTCGGGGCCGAAGATGGTCGGTGGCAGCGCAGACAGCAGACGGCTCGAGGTCGATCATGACCACGTGCAGAACCCCCCGATCAAAGGAGCGAGCATGACTCGCAACAGATGCACCAGTTTTCTCGCCCGCGCGGCGGTGGTACCGCTCGCGGCGCTGGCTGTTGCCGGCTATGGCGGTGTCAGCTATGCGAACGGGTCGACGACGCCGCAAGAGGCCACAAAGGCAAAGCCGGCGACGGTCCGCGTCGCGAAGACCAAGCTCGGCAACGTCCTCGTCAACTCGAAGGGCCGCACCCTGTACATGTTCCAGGCGGACCAGGGGACGACGAGCGCGTGCAACGACGCCTGCGCGACCCAGTGGCCGCCACTCGACAACGCGACGCCGAAGGCGGGCAAGGGGGCGAAGGCCTCTCTGGTCTCGACGTCCACACGCGCCGACGGCAAGCAGCAGGTCGTCTACAACGGCCACCCCGTCTATACCTTCCTGGTCGACAAGAAGGCCGGCGATACGAATGGCCAGGGCGTGAATGCGTTTGGTGGCCTCTGGTTCGCGCTCACTTCGGCAGGGAATCAGGTCACGGCCAACGCCTCGCCCTCGACCACGAGCGGCAGCTCTGGTGGTTCCCCCGGCTACTAGCGCAACCCGCGCTGCTGTCGCGAGGCACGGCCGGCAGGGGCCGGTCGTGCCCGCGGCGCACGTGAGCTGCTAGCTCGTCGTCACCCGGACGATCATCGGGTACCGTCACGCGCGCGGATACGTCTGGCAGCTAGACGACGTACTTCGGCGTGAGGTGGGGGTCGTGGCGTACGCGCATCCGGAGGATCGCGACGAGCTCACCCGGCTGGTGGAGAAGCAGGCGGCGTTGCGGCGAGTCGCGACGCTGGTGGCGGAGGGCGCGCCGTCCGCTGACGTGTTCGGCGCCGTCGCCAAGGAAGTCTCTCAGGTGATGCACCTCCCAATCGTGGGGGTGTTTCGCTATGACGGCGCTGCCGCGACCATGACGGTGATCGCGGACTGGAGCGATCGTCCGCACGCGTTCCAACCCGGAACGCGCTGGCCTCTCGATGGCAGTTCGATGACCGCACGTGTCCTGCAGACCGGTCGACCGGCGAGGGTGGAGGACTACGCGGATCACACCGGCACCCTTGCCGACGGGGCTCGTGAGTCGGGTCTCAACAGGACTGCAGGTGCCCCGATCATCGTCGACGGCCGCGTCTGGGGCGTGATGGCGACATCGTCACCGGATGCGCCGCTCCCCGGTCATGTCGAGGAGCGTCTCGCGGAGTTCACCGAGCTCCTGGCGACCGCGGTCTCGACCAGCCAAGCGCGCGAAGACCTTCGCCGGCTTGCGGAGGAGCAAGCGGCGCTGCGGCGTGTTGCGACACTCGTGGCGGGGGGCGCGCCGCCGGTCGAGGTGTTCGAAGCGCTGATCGGCGAGGTCGGTCGGCTCCTCCCTGCCGATGCTGCAGCGCTCACCCGCTACGAGATCGATGACACGATCGCGGAGATCGCTCGCTGGACCAGTTCCGGCGGCAATGCGCCCGTTGCGATGCGAGCCCCCATCGAGAGCGGAAGCGCGTCCGGGCTGGTCTTCGAGACGCGGCGTCCCGGACGGGTCAACAACTATGCGGAAGTACCGGGTGCCGCCGGGGCCGCGGCCCGCGAGCTCGGTTGGCGGTCGTCGGTCGGGGCACCGGTCATCGTCGAGGGCCGCCTCTGGGGAGTGATGATCGTCGCCTCGAAGTCCGACGACCCTTTGCCAGTGGACACGGAGGGGCGCCTCGCGCAGTTCACGGAGCTCGTAGCGACGGCGATCTCGAACACCGAGAGCCGGGCGGAGCTCATGGCTTCCCGCGCGCGAATCGTCACTGCATCGGACGAGACGCGGCGGCGGATCGAGCGTGACCTCCACGACGGCGCGCAGCAGCGGCTCGTCTCACTCGCGCTCGAGCTACGCGCCGCGCAGGAGGTCGTGCCGCCCGAGATTGGCCCGCTCCGGGCTGAGCTCTCGCGCGTCGTCGACGGCCTGACGAGCGTGCTGGACGAACTGCGCGAGTTCGCTCAAGGGATCCATCCGGCGATCCTGGCCGAGGGTGGGCTCGGCCCGGCGCTGAAGACGCTCGGGCGCCGCTCGGCCGTTCCCGTCGAGCTCGACGTGCGAGACGAGCTGAGGCTGCCGGAACGCGTGGAGGTGGCGGCGTACTACGTCGTGGCAGAGGCCCTCGCGAATGCGGCGAAGTACGCGCAGGCGTCCCTTGTGCACGTTGACGTGGAGGTGCGAGACGGCGTGTTGTGTATCTCCGTCCGGGACGACGGCGTCGGTGGGGCCGATTCTGCCGGGGGCTCCGGACTACTCGGGCTGAGAGACCGCGCCGAGGCGATCGGTGGCGCGATGTCGCTGCAGAGCCCGCGCGGAGGCGGGACGGCGCTGCAGGTCGTGCTTCCACTCGACGACCAGGACCAGTAAAAGAACAGCCCGTTACGCCGTGAGCGACACCGCTTACTCGCCTTGCTTGGCAACGACGCGCGCCAGCTCGGCGCGGGAGCGAATGCCTAGCTTGCGGTAGATGTGCCGGAGATGGGCGTCGACCGTATGGCGAGACAGGAAGAGCCGGGTCGCCGCCTCACGGTTCGTCAGGCCTTCGGCGACGAGATCGGCGACGGTGCGCTCGCTCTCGGTGAGGCTGCTCCACCCAAATGCCTTCCGCTCCGAGAAGCTCGCGCCCCGATCTTCTGCTCCCGAAAGGCCGTTCGCGGGAGCGACGTCGAGCCGAATCAGCGCACCCACCATGTTGCCGCCGTCATTGACGGCCTCGCACTCTGCGGGGACCGCCGCCCCGCTCGTGAGCGGCACGTCGCCTGACGGCTGCGCGCCGCGGGCTATCGCCAGCGACGCCCACTCCCAGAGGACAGCGCGATCAGTGCGTTCGAGCACGCGCGTTGCAGAGGGGTTCGCCAGCATCGTGTACTTCCCGACCAGCACGAGGGGGCCTTTCGCTCGTCGGCGGGCACGGAGGAAGCACTCGTACAGGAGTCGTTCGATCGCCGACGTACCTTCGAGGAGGCGCTGTTCGATCTCGTAGGCCGCTCGCTTGGCGAACGGCAACATCAGCGGGTTTGCGCGCCGCACGGAGCACGAGACGTCGATGATCCCGAGCACCTGGCCGTTGCGATTGTCGGTGATCGGTGCCCCGGCGCACGCCATGTCGGTCAAGGCGTCTGCGAAATGCTCGCCACCCCTGATGAACGCGGGTTCACGCTGTGCGAGCGCGGAACCGATGCCGTTCGTGCCTGCGCTGTCCTCGCTGTAGATGAAGCCCGGTGCCAGCTGAATGTGATCCAGTCGCGCCAGGAGACCCGGGTCTGAAACTCGTCGGTCGAGAACGTGACCATGGTCATCCGTCAGCAAGAGCCCGGTCTCTGTGCCGGCGAGGTCGACGTTGAGCTGGTCCATGACCGGCGCCGCGGCGCGTTCGAGACGGCTGTCCTGCGCGAGGTCGGGATCGAACGGTGGGTCGAAGCGGTCAGGTTGCAGCCCGGACGACGCGGTCCGGCGCCAGGACGCGGCAACCTCGGCGCGGATGGGGCGCACAATGTCCTTGCCGTCCAGGAGTCCCGTCAATGCCTCCCGAAGAGGCTCCTCGGAAGGTCGTCCGTCGGGCAAGAAGCGATCGACGAGCTTCGCTTCCATGGTGTACTCCGATCCGCGCTCATCAGACCTCGGGTACGTGTTTCTTGCATGATCGCGCGTATTCGGCCTGGCACATCGTGGCCAGCACCTCTTTCGCGGCGGGACAGCCGGTGTGCGGGCATACCGGCTAGCCGGAACGTGGCAGGGGGACTCGAGCCCTTCCGGCTAGCAGGTATCGGGGGAGTGGGTGTAGCGGAAGGATCGATTGGTAGCTGCCTCCGATGACAATGGACGCCCTGAACGCGATCGTGTGCCTCAGGAGTGCAAGCGTCATTGAGCGAGTGGAGGAGTGAGCGTGCGCGTCCTCGTGGTGGATGACAGCGCGGCCTTCCTCGACACCGCCGCCAGGGTTCTCCGAGGCGAAGGGATGGTTGTCGTCGGGACCGCGGCGACGAGCGCCGAGGCGCTGAGCCGAACACGGGAGATGGAGCCGGACGTGGCGTTGGTGGACATCGACCTCGGACCGGAAAGCGGACTCGAACTCGCACGACAACTGGCCGCGGAGCCCGACGCCCGGCGGACCCGGATCATCCTCATCTCCACTCACTCGGCCGAGGAGTTCGCCGACCTCATCGCGGCCTCCCCGGCGATCGGCTTCCTGCCCAAGTCCCGGCTCTCCGCCACAGCCATCGAGCAGCTCCTCGAGCGTGATGGGGCCGATGATGGCGGCTAGCGCGACGCGCTCCGAAGCCAGTGGGCAGAGGCGGTTCACGCGGTCGCGTGATGTGAGGCATCCCTCGATCCCGTCATGCTCTGGTTGACAAGGAGGGCGCTCATGGCCGACACCGAAACGGACGAGCGAGTGGACACCTCGGAGCGAGCGAGCCCCCAGGTGTTCGGCACGAGCGTGGAGCTCGTCGGTGGCTACGTGACCCCCGAAGACCTCGAATACGCCTGGGACAGGGTCCGCTGTCTGAGCGCAAGCGCACCCCGCGCCGTCCGACAGTGTCGGACGCACCTTTGCACTGATATCGGTAGCGATGGGCGCTCGAGAGCGATCGCCGACGCCATTCTCGTCGTCGACGGCGACCTCGTGATCTGCGCGGGGGCCGTGGCAACGACGATGCTCGAAGCAATCGATCAGCTCTCGTCCCGCCTACGCCGCCGGCTCATGGCTCTCCGCGAACGTGATGCGGGGCCGAGCTCTCGGTCACGCGCAATGGCCATGACGGCCATGACATAAGGCAGCGATCCTCACGTCAGACGCGCGAATGCGAGGGCGATTGCGATGGCGACGGTCGACCACGAAAGCCACCGCAGAGCGCCCTCGAGAGGCGCGAGCAGTGTGGTGTCGTCGAGATGTACGAGCGTCCCGTCGTCGAGCTGGACTTCGCCGTCGACTCGGCTGACGTGGCGCCGGAGAAGGCGCGCCGGGATGCTGAGCGTGCGTTGCGCATAGGAGAGAGCGAAGGCGCCGAATGCCGCGATGATCGCGGCCACGTCGAGGCCGCCGGCTTGCGCGACATAGCCGGTCAAGAGCGGGAACGCGCCCCACGCTGCGGCGAATCCGACGTTGGTGTGCACCCGTCCGCGAAACAGCTCGAGGTTGTAGGCGACGACCAGGACCGGACCGACAACGACGAAGGGCAGCAGCACCCAACCGACTCGTGACAAACCGACGACGCCGAGCGCGACGGCCGCGAGCAATCCGGCTCCGGCCACGACCAGGAGCGTCGCGTCAGGGATATGCGTACGGAGCGGGTGGCCCTGGCGCTCGTCCAGCGCGTGGGCGGCGACGCCGACCGCGGCGAAAAATGCCAAGACGGTCGCGAGCAGCCGGACGCCGTCGACGTGGGGCGCGAGGCAGGCTCCAATGACGACGTACGACAAATGCCACGCCGTGTACGGCGGATGCAGGATCGACCACCAGTCGCGCCAGCCACCGGGCCGGGCGCTGTAGTACGCGGGCCGGTGATCGGACTCAGGCAACAGACTTCGTCCCCCACATCACCAGCCCGCCACCCAGGCTCATCTCGCGGACGCCGACGCCGGCCATGCCCGCATCCCGCCACGCCTGCACGGCCCACGCAACGGGGTACCGCCGGTAGTGCGCGGAGATGTTCGGGCCGAGGAAGCGACCGACCGCGATCCAGTCGCGCCCGCCGACACTGCCGGCCACGGGGAGCACGAGCCGTGTGTACACCCACCACCACCAGCGCCAGAACCGGCGGCGTGGCACGAGGAAGTCGAGGCTGGCCATCGGCGACGCCGGCTTGAGGACTCTTGTGAGCTCCCGCAATGTGGCGCCGGGGTCGGCGACGTAACGCAGGAGATAGGTGAAGGTGACGGCGTCGAACGAGGCGTCGGGGAACGGGAGCTCTTCGGCGCGTCCAGCGACCAGATCCACGCGCCCGCTGGTCCTGCTCGCGGCGACGTTGGCCTGCCCCCGTCGCAGCATTGCTTCGGTGAGGTCGACGCCGGTGACGAAAGCATCGGTCTGCTCGGTGAGCCGGAGCGCGACGCCGGCGGTACCCGTCGCGACGTCGAGCAGGCGGGTCGGGGCCGCCGGTGCGATCCGATCGACCATCGCTTGCCGCCACCGACGGTTCTGCCCGAGGGAGAGCACCTCCGCCAGCAGGTCATAGCGGTTCGGGAGGCCGTTGAAGAGGCCCCGTGCAAAGCGGTTGGGATCCGTGGCTGCCCGGAGTTGCATGGGCTCCGCCTCTCGCCCGCGGTGGACCCAAACCCTAGCGTTGCTCTTCGAGGAGGCCGATGAACTCTGCACGCTTCGATGCGCTCGTCGTCGGAGCCGGGCCGGCCGGCAGCATCGCGGCCACCGTCCTGGCCCGGGGCGGCGCGCGGGTCGCGCTCGTCGACAAGGCCAGGTTTCCGCGGGACAAGGCGTGCGGCGACCTCGTTGGTCCGCGAGGAGTCCAGCTGCTCGACGACCTGGGTATCTCCACTCCCGGGGCACTGAAGGTCGACGACATGGTCGTCGTCGGACCGACCTCACGTCGGGTCCGCCTCCCTTGCTTCCCCGGCCGCACATATCCCGGACACGGGATCGCCGTGCCCCGCGTCGACTTCGATGCCGCGCTGCGCGCCACCGCGGTCGATGCCGGCGCCGAAGCGCTCATCGACCGGGCGGCCGAGCCGCTCTGGGGTGACGGAGGGCTCGAGGGGTTCGCTCTCGCGAGCGGAACCGAGGTTCGTGCCGACGCTGTGATCGGAGCCGACGGCGCATCGAGCCGGGTTGCCGCCGCGGCCGACCTCGTCGACTCCCGCCGGGTGCTGTGGGGATTCGCGGTACGCGCATACATAGAGGAAGCAGTTGACCTTCCGTACATCGTCCTGTGGGAAGAGCGTCCATGGCGGGCGTTTCCCGGGTACGGCTGGCTGTTCCCCGGGCCCGACGGGCGCGCCAACGTCGGGCTGGGCCTCGGGACGCTGTCGACCCGCGCCGGCGCCGCGACCGCCGCGCGCGAACTGCCGGCCTTCGTGCGAGCGCTCGGCGAGCTCGGCCTCCTCGAGGCGGCGGCACCAGCGCCGACGCTCGGTGGCTGGCTCAAGCTCGGCATGGTGGGAACAAACCCGGCGCGCGGGCGGGTGCTCCTCACCGGCGATGCCGCAGGGCTCGTGAACCCTCTGCAGGGGGAAGGCATCTCGCAGGCCATGAGGACGGGCCGTGCCGCCGCGGAGGCAGTTCTCGTCGATCCCGCGCGCGCAGCACAGCGATATCGCGAGTACCTCGCGAACACGTACGCGCCGTATCACTCCACAACCGCGCCCGTGCACGCGGCACTCCTGCCGCGACCGCGAGTCGTCTCCGCTGTAGGTCGCGCGCTCACGGCGCCCGGGGTGGGATCGCTGTTGGCTCCCGGTTGGTCGATCTTCTGGAACGATCTCGTTGACGGAGCTCGGCCGACGGTGCCGCGAGGGGTGGCGGCGGTGGCCGCCGGCATAGGGCGTCGAGCCACGGCGCGCGGCCGAATGCGCGATTGGTTCACCGCGACCATCGGCTAGCCGTGTGTGATTTGCCGATCGGCGAGAAGTTCCGGCAGAGGCCACGGCTGGTCGAGGCGACGCTCGCGGAGACGTTGCTGTTGCCTTCGACACGCTCGGTCGTGCACGAACGCGACTGAGATCGCGCCGGCGGCGAGCGCGAGGACGGCGGCGACCCCCATGGCCGTCCGGTAGCCGGCGGCGAGCCCGGCGGGGGAACGGCTCGGCGATTGCGCCGCCGCAACGGAGAGAAGTGTGGCGACGCCGAGCGCGGCGCCGATCTGCCGCGCGGCGTTGATGAGCGCGCCGGCCAGCCCCTGGTCGTCATCGTTCACGTCCGAACTCCCGGCCACGGTGGCGCCGAAGGCCGCGCTCGTCGTGCCGAACCCCACGACGAACAGGACGACCCCAAGCAACGGATAGCGGCTGGTGGAGGGGAACCGGAGCAGCAGGCCCAAGCCGACGGCGGCGATGACGACGCTGGCGACGAGAAAGCGCTTGATGCCGAGACGGGCGACGAGCGAGGCGCCCACGGCCCCGCGCACGAGCCCGGCGACGCCCTGAGGCACGACCGCGAGTCCCGTCAGGAGCGGCGAGTAACCGAGCACGTGCTGGAGGTACAGGCTGAGGAGGAGCACTTCCCCGGCGTTCCACGCCCCGAGTAGGAGGGTTACCGCGTCGCCCGCCGCGAGCGTGCGGGACCGGAAGATCGTGAGCGGCACGAGTGGCTCGGTGGTGCGCCGTTCGTGCACGACGAAGGCCGTCAGGAGCACGACGCTGATCGTGAGGGCCGCGACGAATGGGACCGAGCTCCACCCGTCGTCGACACCGGCGGTGGGCGCGTAAACCAGCGTGGCCATCCCAGCTGTGACGAGGCACGCCCCGAACAGGTCGAGGCGCCGTCGCGTGCCAGTCGTCGTGGCGTCGCTCCGGATCCGGCGCCCGAGCGCCGCGCACAACAGACAGATGGGGACATTGACGAAGAAGACGGCGCGCCAGCCCGCCGACTGCACGAGAATCCCGCCGAGCACCAACCCGAGGACGAATCCCACCGACGCGGTGGCCCCGTAGTAGCCCAGAACTCGAGTTCGGACGGTTCCGTGGAAGCTCGTGGTCAGAATCGACAAGGCAGCAGGCGCGACCGCCGCGGCCGCCATGCCTTGGACTGCGCGCGAGATGACGAGAAGAGGGAAGTCGGCCGCGACGCCGCCGGCCGCCGACGCGATGGCGAATCCGATCAGGCCGCCTACGAATATCCGCCTCCGCCCGAACAGGTCCGCCGCTCGGCCACCCAACACGAGGAAGCCACCGAACGTGATGGCGTAGGCCGTGACGACCCACTGCACCGAACTCGACGAGATGTGGAGCTCGCGGCTGATATCAGGCAGCGCGACGTTGACGATGCTGAAATCGAGCACCACCACGAGCGCTGCGCTGAGGACGACGCCGAGCCCGAGGGCACCGAGCGCGCCACTCCGGATGGTTCCGCCTCCGTCTGTGCCGCTCACCGCACTCGTCAGCCCTCCCGTTCAGTGGGGCAGACCAGGAGCTCGTCCCTCCAGCACAGTTCAGCTCACGATCGTACGAGCGCGTCCGGGTCACATCACGCATCCACGTGATTCGCGCGCTTCGACGACGGACGCTCTCCCTCGAGCACGGAGCGTGGCGAAAGCTGTACGCGTCCGCGGGATGTAGCGGCGCTCCCGAGAGCAGATGCTCCAGGGCATGGACGGTGACGGATCGCCGCTCGGTCACGGGCGTTCTCGGCGGCGTCTCCGGGCGGCACGGGTCATGCAGCGCCTGCTCGGAGCCGATGAGCCGACAGTTGACGCGCAAGGACTTATCGAGGAGCTCCACCGCTGGGCGCTGGGATTGCCGTTCGTCGAGGAGCTGGAGCCCGTGCCGTCCGCTCCCAACCTCCGTCGTTTCGCCATCAACTGTCCGCCGTTGAATTGCTCGGCGGTGTGGCTGCTCACGGGCGGGTTCGACTCCGATCTCCCCGAAGCTGATGCCGGCGTCTACGCCGTGATGCCGCGGTCGGTCGCGCAAGCGCTCGTGGACGCCGGCGGCAGGCTGGGCCCGGACCTCGCCGAGGACCGCCGATTCGTCGCCATGGGAGCGCCCACTCGCCCAGGCGAGCTGCTCGGCCTCGAAGACCTACTCCTCACCGCGTACTCGTTGGCCTTCCAGGACTCGTGAGCGCTCGCCGCGTCGTGCAGAGCCGTTCGTTCGACACGGTTCAGCGCGGTCCGAGTGTCCGGAGGCGCTCGACCCGAGGATCGTCCCCGCCCAGATAGTTCGCCAGCACGCCGAGCACCGCCTCGACATCGAGCGAGCCGGCGGCGGCCATCTCTTCGAGGTCGGCCCAGTCCCGGGTGCGATCGAAGAACGCCTTGAACACCGCGAGGTCCCGGCAGGCCAAGAACGGGATGTCGACGCCGAGGAACGGCTCGTTCCGGATGCGGGACGCGATGCGATCGTGGAAGTCGGTCGTGCTGAAGAAGAGATCCACGGGCGTGGCGTCCCACCAGAGGCGCGCTTGACCGTCGCGTCCGATGCGGGCGGCGTCGTCGCCGGTCCAGACGACACCGGGGG
The DNA here is from genome assembly GCA_030948625.1 of Actinomycetota bacterium. Taxonomy (GTDB): domain Bacteria; phylum Actinomycetota; class Acidimicrobiia; order IMCC26256; family JACDBD01; genus JALZAA01. Next base: position 16,937 of record JALZAA010000093.1, on the reverse strand, counting down.
GGAGTGCCTGCAGGACTGCGGTGGCCTGCTCCGGACGGACGAAGAGGTTGACGTCGACGTCGATCGTGCCGCGAGCTCGCTCGGTGCACCACGCCAAGGCCAGTGCTCCGCCGAATGCATGCGGAACACGCGCGCGGTCGAGTGCCTCGTGGAGCGCCACGATCTTCTCGGGAAGCGTCATCGCTCGTCCATTGGTCAGGCCGCTCGGCCGAATCTCCGGTACGGAAGATGGCGGTCGTGGCGCGCGGGGAACTGCGCCGCGAGCTCGAGCGCGTCGGCAAGCTCCCGCCCCCTTGCGTCGCGCTCGCCGTCCCCGCCGTTCGGCGCGGGTGCGAGGTCGATGTCGGCCACGAACCCCGCCGCCCGGACGATGCGCTCGAGCGTGTCGACGCGGGGGATCTTCCGGCCCGCCTCATAGGCGAGGAGCGTCGCGTGCGACGTGCCGGCGCGACGGGCGAGCGCGCGGGAGCTCAACCCGGAGCGTCGACGGGCGATGCGCAGGACGTCGGCTGCGGTCATGGGTGACATGGTATCCGATCAGATACCAGAGGACGAGATTATCTGCAGTCGTCTGTACTATTGCAGAGGACTGCAAACTAGGCTAGGGTTTCCCCATGAGCAACGCTCTCGCCACGTCCACGTCGACGACCCGGTTCGAGCGGCGGCGCTCGCGGACACAGGCCGCGCTGATCGACGCCGCGATCCAGCTGTTCCAGCAACAAGGCGTCAGGGCGACCACGATCGAGGAGATCTGCGAGCTCGCAGACATCTCGCCGCGGACGTTCTTCAACCACTTCGATACCCGAGAGCACCTCTACGCCGCGATCGCCGGGCAGCGGGCCGCCCAGTTCGCGGGCCTTCTCGAAGCGCAGGGCGCAGACGAGCGGCCACTGGATCAGCGGCTGCCCGAGCTCTTCACCGCGATCGGCCGGGAGCTCGCGCAGATGCCCGCGTACCGGGAGCTCATCGGCGAGATGCTGCGCGTGCGCATCGACGGAGGGGACCTGACGGTCCGGGGCCGGACTCTGGGCCAGGCCGCGCTCCGGTTCGTTCTCGTCGGCGTCGAGCGCGGTGAGATCACGACTGCCCACCGACCCGAGGTCCTCGCCGACATCCTCCTCGGCGCAATCACCACCGCGATCGGCAATTGGAGTGCCGACAGGTCGTACGGCCTCGAAGGCGAGCTCGATCAGGCGGCGGCCGCGCTCCTCGACCTGTTCGCCCCGGACCGGCGGCCGCAGAGCCGCGCCAGCTGACAGCAAGGGGATCAACCATGAGCCAGACGCAGGTCAAAACAGTCGAGACCTTCATGAACGACCCGATCGGGTTCTTCGACGAGTCCGTGACGGAGATGCACAGCATCCCCCGAGAAGACCTGGAGTCGCTGCAGCGCGACGCCATGATCCTCCGGTTCGCGGACCACCGGGAGAACATCGAGATCCTGCGGAAGCTCGCCGACCGACTCGCGATCTCCCGAGTGAGCGAGCTCGACGATGTCGTGCCCCTGCTGTTCTCGCACACGGCCTTCAAGTCGTACCCCGCCGCGCTGCTCGACAAGAAGCGCTTCGACTTGATGACGCAGTGGCTGGACAAGCTCACGACCTATGACCTGTCGGGAGTCGACACCGATGGGTGCGACAGCATCGACGGCTGGATAGATCGTCTCGACGAGCAGACACCGCTCGAAGTCATCACGTCGTCGGGCACCACCGGCACCTTGTCGATCATTCCGAAGGACAAGGCGGGCTCGGTCCAGGGGATGCACCTCTGGAAGATGTTCCTGTTCCAGACGTTCGGGAAGCAGCCGACGGACGACGAGCTCAACCCGGTCGTGGATGTGGTCTGGCCGAACTACTCCGGCGGCAAGCTCGGCCACCTGCGCATTGCCTCGATGATCCGGCATTCCTTCACGGGCGGTGACGAGAGTCGCTTCCATGCGCTGTACTCCGACGCCATCGACACCGACCTGATGTTCCTGGCGAGCAAGATGCGGGCGGCCGCCTCTCGTGGCGAGCTCGATCGACTCGAGATCGACCCGCAGCTCGCGGCGCGCAAGGACGAGTTCATCGCCATGCAGGCGCGACGCCCGCAGGAGATGTCGGAGTTCTTCGAACGTTTGAGCAACGAGCTGCGCGGCAAGCGGGTGTTCATGACGAGCGCCTTCAACCTCATGTACGACGTCGCCGCCGCCGGCGTCGACCGCGGCGTCACGGCCGTGTTCGCCCCCGACTCGGCGATCCTCACCGGCGGCGGCGCGAAGGGGTTCGTGCTTCCGGACAACTACATGGAGGTCATCAAGACCTTCCTCGGTGTGGAGCACATCCAGGAGGGCTACGGGTTCTCCGAGCAGAACGCCTTCCACTGGGCGTGTGAGGAGGGGCGCTATCACGTCCAGCCCTGGATCGTTCCATTCGTGCTCGATCCCGAGACGAGCAAACCACTGCCCCGAGAGGGCGCCCAGGTAGGACGAGCGGCCGTCTACGACCTGCTCAACCAGAGCCACTGGGGTGGCGTGATCTCGGGAGACGAGGTCACCGTCGACTGGTCGACGCCATGCCCGTGCGGCCGGACGAGCGTCGCCTTCGAGCACGACATCATCCGGTACAGCGAGAAGGAAGGCGTCGAAGACGACCGAATCACGTGTGCCGCCACGCACGAGGTGCACAACGAGGCCGTCAACTTCATGCGGGACTTCGAATCGTGAGCGCGTACACGGTGCCGCTGTTTCTTCGGGGCGACGTGATCGACGATGACCCGATCACCTTTGCCACGCGCGGCGGAGACGCGTTCGAAGCTCCCGACCCGGTCAAGTACGTCGAGAGGCTGCCGCTCGCGAGCCCGATGGACATGGCCGACCTGTACGCCGTCTCCTTCGACGAGATCCTCGACGTGCTCGAAGCGCTGGGGCAGGCCCTCGCCTTCGACTCCAACCCGTATCTCCAGCAGGCGTACGAGGCCAGCCTCGTCGCCAACGCGCTCCCGGAGTCGCTGCTGCGCAACAGCTACGCAATCCTCCCGCCGCTGTTCGCACGCGACACGGTGCGCGAGATCGCCGACAGCCAGGTCGGGATCGACTATCTCGAAGGCTGGGTTCCTCGCACGCTGCTGGACGGCCGTGAGATCCGCGTCCGTGCGTTCGGGTCGCGCGTCCTGCACATCCCGGCCGGCAACGGCGGGCTCGTGTCGGCGGTGACCATCTTGCGCAGCGTCATCACCCGCAGCGACACGATCATCAAGGCGCCCTCGAACGACCCGCTGACGGCGATAGCCATCGCGCGCACGCTCGCCGACGTCGCACCCGGCCATCCGATCACCCGTCACCTGGCCGTCGGGTACTGGAAGGGCGGCGACGTCGTCGTCGAAGACGCGCTCTACAAGCCCGAGCACATCGAGAAGATCGTCGCCTGGGGTGGGCTCGCGTCGGTCAAGCACGTGACCCGCTACATCCAACCGGGATTGGAGCTGATCGCGCTCGACCCGAAACGGAGCGCGACGATCATCGGCCCCGAGGCGTTCGACTCGAGCGAGACGACGCGCGAAGTCGCAGCCCGCGCCGCCTGCGACGTCGGGACCGCCAACCAGGAGGGGTGCACGTGCGCGCGAGTGATCTACGTGCTCAGCGGAACGGACGATCCGGGGCTGGCGAATGCGAACCGTCTGGGCGAGCTCATCTACGAGGCCATGCTGCAACTGCCGCCGGCCATCAGCACGAAGCCGAAGATCGTGAACCGCGAGCTGCTCGAGCACGTCGATGCATCTCGCCTGCTCGACGACTGGTACCGCGTCATCGGAGGTGAGGACGGCGAGGGCGCCGTCATCGTCTCCCAGATCGACGAGCCCGTCGACTACTCGGCGATGCTCTCCGGGCGCGTCGCGAACGTCGTGCCGGTTGACGGCATCGAGAAGGTCACCGATGCCGTCAACGCCTACACCCAGACGATCGGGATCTATCCGGAGTCGCTGAAGCGCGAGCTCCGGGACCGGCTGCCGCTGTTCGGCGCCCAACGCCTCACGTCGCTCGGTTACGCCTGCAGCGTCTCGGTCGCGATGCCTCAGGATGCGATCGAGCCGATCCGCCGGATGTGCAAGTGGATCGTCGACGAGCAGTGCGAGACCGACCGCGTGCTCCCGATGTGGAGGATCTCGGACCCGGCGCCCGCATGACCGGCCCACGGGACTTCGGGCCGTCGAGCACCACCGACGACGTGCTGGCCGGCGTCGACCTCGGCGGCAAGACCGCCATCGTCACGGGCGCATCGGGCGGCCTGGGTGCCGAGACGGCCAGGGCACTGGCTTCGAGAGGGTGCGCGGTGACGCTCGCGGCGCGCAACGTCGACACGGCCGCCACGGTCGCGGGCTCGATTCGGGCGGCGCATCCGGATGCAGCCGTCGACGTCGGCGCCCTGGAGTTGGCCGAGCCGGAGAGCGTGCGCCGCTTCGCTCGGCAGTGGAGCGCCGACCACGACGCGCTCCAGATGCTGATCCTCAATGCCGGCGTGATGGCGTGCGCGCTCATACGCACTGCCGAAGGGTTCGAGCTGCAGTTCGCGACCAACCATCTCGGTCACTTTCGATTGACCGTGGCGCTGCTCGACGCACTCCACGCCGGCGCGCCGGCGCGGGTCGTGTCGGTGAGCTCCGGCGGGCACCTTCTCTCGCCGATGGTCTTCGACGACATCCACTACGACTCGCGTGAGTATGACCCGTGGAGCGCGTACGGCCAGTCGAAGACCGCAAACGTGCTGTTCGCGGTCGAGCTCGACCGCCGCTATCGGGATGAGGGCATCCGAGCCTTCGTGGTCCACCCGGGGATGATCGCCACCGACCTCAGCCGGCACCTCACGCCGGAGTCGATCGCCGAGGTCGTGGCCGGCGCGGAGGGCAGCGGAGAGGCGTACAAGTCCGTCGCGGCAGGCGCTGCCACCGCGGTGTGGGCCGGGACCGCCCCGGAGCTCGACGGTGTGGGCGGCATCTATCTCGCGGACTGCGGCGTCGCGCCGCCGATCGAGGACGGCTGGCCCGGCTACGCGTCGCACGCCGTGGATCCTGACGCCGCGCTGCGACTGTGGAAGGTGTCCGAAGCAGCGAACGGCTGAACGTTCGAGGAGCTGTCTCGTGCGCGCGAGCGCATGCGGTCCGCCTGAGCCGAGGACCCGGCTCGTACACTGCCCGCCGTGCCGTCCGCCGATTCGCGCGACTACGCCCGGCGGTACTGGATCCTCGGCGTGCTCTGCGTCTCGCTGACGCTCGTCGGCATGGCGATCACGATCCTCAACGTGGCCATTCCCGATCTGATCCGTGAGCTCGGCGCCGACGCGAGTGACCTCCAGTGGATCTTCGCGACGTACGGGATCGTCTTCGCCGGCGTCGTGGTGGTCGCGGGCGCCGCGGGGGACCGCTTCGGGCGCAAGCGTGTGCTCGATGTCGGACTCGTCGTGTTCGGCGTCGCGGCGGCGTTGGGCGCCTTCGCTCCGTCTCCCGGGCTGCTCATCGCCGCCCGCGCGGTCATGGGCTTGGGGGCCGCGCTGTTGATGCCCGGGACGCTGTCGATCATCACGAGCGTCTTCCCGCCCGAAGAGCGCACCAAGGCCATCGGCATCTGGTCGGGGGTCGGCGGGCTCGGCTTCATCATCGGTCCGCCGATCGGCGGCATCCTCCTGACGCACTTCTGGTGGGGCTCCGTGCTCCTGGTCAACGTGCCCGTGGTGGTCATCGCCTTGATCGCGGGCGCGCGACTCGTGCCCGACTCGCGGGACCCGGCTCGTACGCCCCTGGACCTCGGAGGCGCCGTGCTGTCGACGCTCGCCATCTCCGCCCTCGTGTTCGCGTTCATCGAAGCACCGTCGAACGGATGGGGCGGCCCCCCTGTGTTGGCGGCCGTGCTCGTCGCCGCGGTCGGGTTCGCCGCGTTCACGTGGTGGGAGTTGCGCCAGTCGCATCCGATGCTCGATGTACGCCTCTTCCGGCAGGCGGCCTTCACCGGCCCCGCGCTCGTGATCACGTTCGGCTTCTTCGTGGTCTGGGGCGTGCTCTTCCTGCTCCCGCAGTTCCTGCAACTGGTCCAAGGGCGGTCGGCTCTGTGGGTGGGCCTGGTGCTTGCGGTCATCTCGGTCACCTGGTGCGTGGGCGCGACGGGCATCACGGTCGTCGTCCGGCGAGTGGGGGAGCGGCCCGTGATCGTGGCCGGTCTCGTCGTCACGGCCGTCGGTGTCGCGTGTCTGCTGGGCGTGGACTCGGCAGCGAGCACGAGCTGGGTGATTGTCGGCTTGTCCACCATCGGACTGGGCATGGGCTCCGTGACTACCCCGGCGACGAGCATGCTCGTCTCACATCTACCTCCGGAGAAGGCAGGCGTCGGATCGGCGATGAACGACGTGACACGGGAGTTCGGTACGGCGTTCGGTGTCGCCGTCCTCGGCACGGTGGTCGCGTTCCGCTACTCGGGCCGGCTGGCCGACATCACCGCGAGGTTGCCGGCGGCCAAGCGCACCGCCGCCCGCAACAACGTCTCCCAAGCGTTGGACGTGGCACGTGACATCGGCGGAGCCGGCGGCGCGCGGCTTGCCAGTGCGACACGATCGGCGTTCACGAGCGGGTTCACGCTCGCGGTCGTGGTCTCGATCGTGCTCCTCGTCGTGCTCGCGGCGGTGGCCGTCGCCGTCCTGCCGCACGCCCTCCGCGTTCGTCGCCATCACTGGTGGGGGAGCCCGATCGCCCGCCCCCCGGATCTCGTCGGCGCCGCGGTCCCTGCCGAGATGCAGGCTGCCCCTGTGCGAGACACCGGGGCCTGAGCCCTAGGCTGGCGGCATGTGCCGAAACATCACCGAACTCCGCGGCCTCGAGCCCCCCGCGACCAGCGAGGAGATCGAAGCTGCCGCCAAGCAGTACGTCCGCAAGGTCACCGGCGTGACCCGTCCCAACGCGGAGCTCACCACCCGCTTCGAAGCCGCCGCCGCTGAGATCGCGCAGATCACCGAGCAGCTCCTCGACGAGCTCCCGGCGAGACGTCAGCCACCCAAGACGAACCCGCCGCTGCGGCGGCCCGAGGTACGGGAACGCCTGGGGCTCGCGCCGTTCTCTTCCTGACGGCGTCGCGCTCAACTACGCGGGGACGAGCGTCCTGAGATCCTTCGGAAGGCTGGACCGCACCTCTTCCCACTCACCCTCGGTGACGTAGCGCCGTAACGCGTTGAGGACGCGCGGTACGAGCTGCTCGATACCGCCGGGAATGTCGTACGAGAACTCCCGGCGGACGCGATCCAGGAACTCTTCCTTGCTCATCTTCACCGGCACTTTGGCCGGCCTCCAACCCTCGTAGTAGAGGCCGCGAACCAACATGGGCAGTTGGGCGCCGAGGTCCGCGGCTTCTTCGACGGTCAGGCGGTCGCGCAACGCGTGCAGCACGGCACGGAGGGCGTCGTATGCTTGCTGCCGGCGTTCGGGCGGCCAGCCATACTCCTCCATGATGTCCTTCAGCACGAGGTTCGTCTTCTCGATCGTCGTGTTGAAGGAAGAGACTCCGGTGTTCGTCATCTGCACCCCCGGGGTTCGTGACTCCCGTTCAGCCTTCCCCGGGCTCGCGGCAGGGAAATCACGCGTTCGCGTGGTCTCGGCTGCGCCTGAGAGCAGCGGGGCCTAGAGCAGGAGGTCGAAGAGGCGGTAGGCCCGTTCCCAATGGACGCTCTGGGGATTGACCAGCTTGGTGTCGATGATCTTGAAGCTGCGGGCCAGTGCCACGCTCAGCCCGCCGGCGATGAGCGGGAGTCCTGCTTCGGTCTCCTCGGCAAGGGTCAGGTCGAGCAACGGCCGGGTGGCGATCTCCTCGAGGAGGCGCTGGACCTCGATTTCCTGAGCGAGCTTTCTGAACTCGTGGATTCTCTCCTGCAAGCCCTTGGTGATCGGCAGGTCCTGCGGCTGGATGACGTCACGGATGTTCGCCTTGGCCGTCGCCTGGCCGATGATGAGGAGGTCGTAGATCTCGTCGTGGACGAAGTCGCTGTACCGCTTGAGATCGCTCTTGTCGACGTCGAGCCCGGCTGCCGCTCGAAAGAACCGCTCGAATTCAGGAATGCCCATCACGGCCACGACGCCACCTCCTCGAGGAGTCTCGGGGAGTCGTGTACCCGGACACGCCGTCGCGGACACGATCTCGGCGAACGCCGGCGGAATAGCGCCGATCCTTCATTTGGTTTCTCGCGGCATGGCGAACGCAGGTGACTACAACCAAGGGATCATCGACGAGTTCCGCGCCAACGACGGCAAGGTCGGTGGGCCATTCGCGGGAATGCAGCTCCTGCTGCTCCACACCACCGGTGCGAAGAGCGGGCAGCGAAGAGTGAATCCGCTCGCGTACCGCCGGGACGGCGACAACCTCCTCGTCTTCGGGACGAGAGGCGGAGCGCCGAAGCACCCCGCCTGGTACCACAACCTCCGGGCAAACGCCCGAGTCACGGTGGAAGTCGGGAACGAGCGGTTCGACGCAAACGCGCGGGTGGCCGACGCCGACGAGCGAGAGAGGTTTTGGGAAGAGGCGAAGCAGGAGATCGCGGTGTTCGGTAACTACGAGAGCAGGACAGATCGGCGGATCCCCGTCATCGTCCTCGAACGCGCCGCCTGACGACGGACGTTCCGGCGGGACGAGGCATGCGGTCGTCTCGAGCCCTGAAGCGGCTCCGCACGTATCGTGTGCGCGTGCGCGACGAGAACAACACGAACGGGCTGCTCGCCGGCGTCCGGGTGCTCGATCTCAGCATCTGGAGGCCGGGTCCGTACGCGACGCAGCTGCTCGTCGAGCTGGGTGCCGACATCGTGAAGATCGAGCCACCCGGCGGGGACCCGATGCGCGTCTTCCCGACGCTGTTCGCGGTGTTGAACGCCGGGAAGCGGAGTGTGGCCGTTGATCTCAAGGACACCGGGGAGCGCGAAGCTGTACTCGCCGTGGCGCGTGAAGCCGACGCGGTCGTCGAAGGGTTTCGCCCCGGGGTGGTGCGCGCATTGCGTGTCGACGCCGAGAGCGTACGACTGGTCAATCCTTCGGTCGTGTACTGCTCGATCTCGGGCTATGGCCAGGATGGACCGCTCGCGGAAGTACCCGGCCACGACGTGAACTATCAGGCGTGGGCGGCGACCCTCGAGCCCCGCACCGAGGACGACGCCCCAGTCGTGCCCCGCCCGCCGATCGCCGACCTCGCGGGCGGTGCGTACGCCGCGTTGGCCGTGTGCGCGGCACTCGTGCGGCGGGCGCGGACCGGTGAGGGCGAGTCGATCGACGTGTCCATGACCGATGTGCTCGCGAGCTGGACCGGCGCCGTCCCGCCGCTCACGTTGCCCGACGGCCGGGAAGTCGGCGGCCGGGTGGCGGGCTACGGGACGTTCCGCACCGCCGACGGCGGTTGGATCGCGCTCGGTGTGATCAGCGAGGACCATTTCTGGGGCGGCCTCACCCGCGTCCTCGGGCTCGACGACGCCGCGGCGCTCTCGTTCGCCGAGCGCCTGGCGCTCGGCGTGCCGCTCACGGAGCGGATCGCGGAGGGCATCGCTGAGCGGAAGCGGGACGACGTCGTCCGGGACCTGGCCGCGGCAGGCGTGCCGGCGTCACCCGTGTTGTCGCAGGACGAGATGTTGCAGGCCGAGCACTTCCGTGCACGCGGGACCGTGGCGGACGGACCGGATGGTGAGCCGTACATGCAGCACCCGCTCCGGTACCGCGAGCATCCGGCCCGAGCCCCTCGTGAAGTCCCGCCTCTGGTCCAGGGGTCGGCCAATCTCCCGTCGTGGGACGAGCGCTGACCCGGCTCTCGACGCCCGGCCATCGGCCGTGCCGACTGCGCCGGCCGAGTGTCACGCTGCGTGAGGAGTCCGCTACAGACGCGCGCCGGAGCCGACCCGACCCACACCACATTGAACGAGGGTCGATTTCTGCGTGTTACGGTCCGATCTGCACAGTTGTCGTCACAAGCACAAAGGATTTGGTGTGGCCACAGGTACCGTGAAGTTCTTCAATGCCGAGAAGGGTTACGGCTTCATCTCCCGCGATCAGGGTGAAGACGTCTTCGTCCACTTCTCGCAGATCCAAGGCGAGGGCTACAAGACGCTCGAGGACGGTCAGCGCGTCGAGTTCGACGTCGCGCCGGGCCGAAAGGGCGAGGAAGCTCAGAACGTCCGCCCCGTTTAGTTCAGACGCCTCCGCGCGCAACGCCCCGGAGGCGCCGATCGGGGGGCTCCTGATGGAGCTTCCCAAGGCGGAGCTGCACCTTCATATCGAGGGGACGCTCGAGCCCGGCTCGATGTTCGAGATGGCGCGGCGCAATGGCGTCGACCTCCCGTATGCCGACGAGGAGGCCGTCCACCGCGCCTACGTCTTCGAGGATCTCCAGGCGTTCCTCGACATCTATTACGCCGCGTGCAGCGTGCTCGTAACCGAGTACGACTTCTACGAGCTGACGCTCGCGTATCTCCGTCGCGCCTCGAGCCAGGGCGTGCGCCACGCCGAGATCTTCTTCGACCCGCAGACGCACACCGATCGAGGCATCCCGTTCGCAACGGTCGTCAATGGCGTCCGCAGTGCCCTGGCGGACGGGGAGCGGGAACTCGGGATCACGTCGCGGCTGATCATGTGCTTTCTCCGCCACCTGAGCGCGGAAGCGGCAATGGAGACGCTGGAGATGGCGTTGCCGCACCGCGACGCGATCATCGCCGTCGGGCTGGACTCCGAGGAGTTGGGCAATCCACCGGTGAAGTTCCGCGACGTCTACGACCGGGCGCGCGCCGAAGGCTTCCGGGCCGTGGCCCACGCCGGCGAGGAAGGTCCTCCCGAGTACATCTGGCAGGCCCTCGACGTGTTGAGGGTGCAGCGCGTCGATCATGGAGTGAAGTGCACGGAAGACGAGCGCCTCGTCGAGCGTCTCGTCGCGGAGCAAATACCGCTCACCGTGTGCCCGTTCTCCAACGTGAAGCTTCGGGTCTTTCCCGAGTTGCGCAAGCACAACTTCGCTCAGATGCTGCGACGCGGGCTGCTCGTCACCATCAACTCCGACGATCCCCCGTACTTCGGTGGCTACGTCGGCGACAACTACGTCGGCACCGCGGAGGCGCTGGGCCTCACCCTCGACGAGATGTTCCAAGTGGCGCGCAACTCGTTTTCGGCGTCGTTTCTCCCGGACGCCGAGAAGCGGCGACATCTCGATGCGGTCGACGCCTACGCCGAGAAGGCTCCCGCGTCGTGACAACATGAGTGGTGAGACCTAACGGAAGGAGAGCGAATGAGTCCAGTGAAGCCAATCCCCGATGGCTATCCCCGAGTGAGCCCGTACCTCGTCGTCGACGGGGCCGCGCAGGCCATCGACTTCTACACAGAGGTGCTCGGTGCGAGCGAGCGCATGCGCATGGGTGCACCCGAAGGCAGGGTGGGCCACGCGGAGCTCCAGATCGGTGACTCCGTGATCATGCTCGCCGACGAGTTCCCCGAGATGGGCTACCTCAGCCCGAAGACGATCGGTGGCACCCCTGTCACGATCGGTGTGTACGTCGAGGACGTCGACGCAACCTTCGACCGCGCCGTAAAGGCCGGTGCCAAGGAGCTGCGGGCGGTCGAGAACCAGTTCTACGGCGACCGCAGCGGGCAGTTCGAGGACCCGTTCGGCCACCGCTGGAACGTGCAGACGCACGTCGAGGACGTCCCGCCCGGCGAGATGGCCAAGCGTGCGGAAGCGATGATGTCCGGCGGCGGATCCTGAGTCAGCCGGCGGTGTGCTCACGCAGCTCGCGGAGCTGGTGATCGACCTCGTGCTTCGCTGACACGTCGGACCCCTCGGCGACCTGGAGCACGTAGTACATGAGCAAGTCGGGAAGCGGGCGGGGATCCACGGTGACCCCGTCCGCTTTCCGGGCCATCCGGCACGCCGTGCCGTAGCGCCGCGACGACGCGCGTACGGAGAAGAAACTGCGCGTGCGACGCACCCACCCGACGAGCGCCGACGCGGCGATGCGATGCACCTGGTCAGCCTCCGGCGCCGCGGCACTGCCCGTGTCGAGGCGCAGCGAGTCGCCGCCGAAGTCGAACCGAAGCCAGCGGATGCGCTCGTCAGGGAACACGACGTCGATGCGGTATCGCGTGTGCGATCCCGCGTAGGCCGCGAGCACGCGGTCGCCGGAGCCGGTCTCCTCCGCCCAGCGTCCCAGCTCGACCGTGAGCATGTCGTCCACCGCCGCTCCCAGCTCCGAGTCGGGAAGACCGTCGGCGTTCGCATCGCAGAGCGGTGGGATGGGCGCGGTGGGGTCGAAGTCGACCCGGTACGAGTCGTCCACCTCCGTGCGTGCCACCGGCGAGGCCGAAGGAAGGTGGCGCACCGCTTGCCCGTCGAGCTCCATCACGTCCCCCGGATTCATCACCATCGTCGGCATCTCGGGCGCGAGCTCGTGGACGTCGCGCACGAAGCGGTCACGGGAGATCGGGAAGAGGAACGCGTTCAGCCAGTCGTGAGCGCCGTCGAACCGGAACCCGGCGGACGCCGGCACCGCGACGTGTGGGTCGATGCGCAACGCCGTCTCCAGATTGCGGGCGTGCGTCTCGGCCGGGAACTCGGTCGTGAGGCTCTCGAAGAACTCGAAGTTCTGGCTGGCGTACATGGCGAAGAGCAGGTCGACCCGCGAAAAGCGTTCACGCACGGCGTCGATGGTCGCATCGGCGAGCGGGGTGTCGACCTGGTTCCAGAACGTCCCCGTGCGGTCGTGGAAGACGACGCCCATCTCGGGTATCGATTTCAGCTCGGACCGCGTGGGGAACAGCTCGAAGCCCTCTCCGACGATCTCGGCCATCGGGTGCACCGGGTGCACGTTCTCGAACCCGAGCTCCTTCAGCGCGTAGACGATCAGCGGGTCGGCCGGGCAGACCGCATCGGCTCGGCGGTCGACGCGAGCCAGCGAGGGGAGGTCGAAGTGGTCGGGGTGCCGGTGCGACACGACCAGCAAATCGATCGCCGGGAGGCGGTCGACGTCGATCGTGCGACGCGGGCACGAGACGACGATGCCCTCCTCGAACGGGTCGGCAAGCACCGGGTCCATGAGGCACGTCGCGCCGTCGAGCTCGACGAGTACCGAGGCATGTCCGAGCAGCGTCACCCGCATTGACCCCTCCGGCCCAGGAGTTCAGACCGCGTGAGGGTAGGTCTCCGGCAGGTCGCCGCGCTCCCAGTGAGCGGTTCGTTCGAGAGGCTCGACGGCGCGCGTCTCGTCGATGTGACGCACGGCGTCGAACTGGTCGGCCATGCGGGCGCGGAAGTAATGGCTCTGCCGCTCGGTCTCGGGCCGGTAGATGACGCCGATCGCGCGCTCCAGGCGCGGGGAGCGGAGCACGTCGGCCGCTTGCCGTGCGATGCCCAGGGGGAGCGAGAACGATTTCTCGCCCACCTCGTGGAAGAGCTCTTCGAAGCTGCCGTCGAGCGCGGGCCGGACGCGCTTGCGTTGGGCAGGTGCGTCCCAATCGTCGGCGGCGGTGACCGTGCCGGCATACGTGGTGAAACCAATCAGCCGGCAGTCTCCCTGGTGGCGCTCGCGCACGAGCTGGCCGACCGTGAGCTCGCCGGCTGCCGCCCGCTCGGTCGCCCGAGCGTCGCCCACGTGCGAGTTGTGCGCCCACACGACCACCTTCGCGGGCGTGCCCCGTTGCCGTCCCAGATGGGCCGCCAGAGCGTCGAGCGTGTCGACCATGTGCCGATCGCGCAGGTTCCACGACGAGACGCCGCCCTGGAACATCGAGCGGTAGTACTCCTCGGCGTTCCTGACCGCGAGCGCGTTCTGCCGGGCGTCGAAGGACTCGTCGTCCGCCACCAAGCCATCGCGACGGGCGTACTCGAGCGCGTGGCGCTGGAGATCCACGAGCTGCTCGATGGCCTCACGCTCGCAGGATTCGCCTGCGCCGAACGCAGCCGAGAAGCCGTAGCTCTGCGCGTCGTCGTTGAAATGATCGAAACATGCATAGCGCTCACGGGCTCGCGCGGCTGCGGCCGGATCGACGCGTTCGAGGTAACCGATGATCTCCTCGATGGACCGAAAGAGGCTGTAGAGGTCGAGGCCGTAGAACCCGGCCTTGGCGTGTTCGTCCCTCCCGGTGCGGTCGTTCCACTCGCGCAGCCAGCCGACGAAGTCGAGGACGACCGTGTTGCGCCACATCCAGGTCGGGAATCGCTCGAAACCCCGCAAGGCCTCCTCGGATGAACCGTCGTCGCTGCGACCCTGCACGTACCGGTTGACCCGGTAGGCGTCGGGCCAGTCCGCCTCGGCGGCAACGGCAGAGAACCCCTTCTCCTCGATGAGCCGCTGCGTCAGCTCCGCTCGAGCGGCGTAGAACTCGTGCGTGCCGTGCGACGCCTCGCCGATGCAGACGAAGTGCGCGTCGCCCACGGTGTCGAACAGCACGTCCAGGTCGTCGTGCGGTCCGAGGCCGGCGAGCTCGGAACGAATGACGCCGACCTCGCTGGGAGTCTCGCCGGGCGGGTTCACCTGCACGGACGCCGAGGCGGCGCGCAACAGGTCGCGCACCTCTTCGTCCGTGGTCTGCTCAAAGTCCCAGTACGACGCCCCGACGGCGTAGAAGGGCGACGGCGTCGTGGCACAGATGATCTGGTCGACTTCGTTGGCGAGCTCACGGCAGGTGGGTGCCGGCGCCGCCGGCACGGCGACCACGATGTGGAGCGGGCGCAGGCCCCGAAGGGCTTGGATCGCGGCGCGCATGCTGGCGCCGGTCGCCAACCCGTCGTCGACGAGGATCACCGTCTTGCCGGCGACGTCCGGCATGGGCCTGCCCTCGCGGTAGAGCTGCTCGCGGCGCACAAGCTCGCGGCCTTCACGCTCTGCCACGCGCTCGATGTCCTCGGGGGCGATGCCGAGGCCACGGACGACGTCGTCGTTCAGGACGATGATGCCGCCGCTCGCGATCGCGCCCATGGCCAACTCCTCGCGACCGGGGACGCCGAGCTTGCGGACGAGGAAGACGTCGAGCAGTGCACCGAGCGCGGTCGCCACCTCGTACGCCACCGGGACCCCGCCCCGCGGCAACGCGAGAACGACGACGTCGTCGCGGCCGCGGTACTCCTCGAGCAGACCCGCGAGAACTTGCCCCGCATCTCTCCTGTCGCGGAACAGCCGCTCGGACATGCGCGTCACCTACCCATCCGGGCCATCGCGAACCGCCTTCACTCGAGCCTTGAGATGGCGGACGAACCAGTCACGAGCGAGGCGCGCAACCTGCTCCAACGCCCCCGGCTCTTCGAACAAGTGGGTTGCGCCGGGCACGATCTCGAGGCGCGTCTCGCCCGGGATCATCGCCATCGCCTGGCGGTTCAGCTCGATGACAACGGTGTCACGCCCTCCGACGATCAGGAGCGTGGGCTGACGCACCGCGGCTAAAGCATCGCCGGCGAGATCCGGGCGACCACCGCGCGACACGATGGCTTCGACAGCAGCCGGGCGTCGTGTCGCCGCAACGAGCGCGGCAGCGGCACCCGTGCTCGCGCCGAACAGCCCGATCGCGAGGCCGGCAGTGGGCTCGTGGGTCGTCAACCAGTCCGTCAGCTCGACGAGCCGGACGGCGAGGAGCCCGATGTCGAACCGCAGCTCCGCGGTGCGGGCGTCGAGCTGCTCCTCGGCCGGCGTGAGGAGGTCGGCGAGCACGGTTGCCAACCCGGCTTGCTGCAGCTCGCCGGCCACATAGCGGTTTCGGGGGCTGTGGCGGCCACTGCCACTGCCGTGTGCGAACAGCACCACGCCTTGCGCTCCCTCGGGCACAGCCAGGTCGGCGTCCAACACGACACTTCCGGCGGGGATCTGCAGGCTCTGATCCATGACGTCCATGGCAGGAGTCGAGCGTTGCATACGCGCGAACCTCGACGTCGCCGTCCGATCCGCGCATTCAGGCTCGTCCGGCGCCACGGGGCAGGCATCCCGCGATCGCGTGGTCTTTCGACGGCACGGTGGGTTTCGGCCTGACGTCGTGGTAGCAAGCACTTGTGGCTTTCCCGGGGACGCCCGCTCCGGTAGACCCGAGCACAATCGAGCCGTGGACGTTCAGCGAGGAGAGCGCGCCCGTCCCACCGGCGACGATCACGCTTGTCGAAGGATCGAGCTTCACGATCTGCGACACCGGCGGCGACATCGCCGGCAGCGGCGTCGAAGGCCTCTTTGTCGCCGACACCCGAATCTGCTCGCGGTTGGTGGTCACGGTGGACGACCGTCGCGTCGACCCGCTCACGGTCGCGAAGCGCACACCCTTCGCTGCCTCCTTCGTCGGGCGCAGCATCGACCGCGCCTTTCTCGTCTTTCGCGACATCTGGGTCGGCCTCGGGATGCGGCAAGACATCCGGCTCCGAAATCTCACGCACGAGTCGCGATCCGTCACGCTTCGCGCCATCGTTGCAACCGATTTCGCCGAGCTCTTTGCGGTCAAGGCCGGTCGCAACCAGCCGGGCACCGTTTCGCGTGTGCCGAGCGAATCGGAGCTCCGCTTCATCTGCGACGACGGCCGCCGAGGTCTCGTCGTGCGCGGCGGTGGCGCCGAGGTGCCCGCGGCCGAAAGCTCGCTCGCGTGGCGAGGGGAAATTGGTCCGGGTGAGGACTGGACCGTGTGTCTCGAGCTCGCTGCAGTTCGAGGCGGCGAGGATCTCCTTCCTCGCTATCGCTGTGGAGAGCCTCACGAGGTCGCGACGCCCACCACGCGTCAGGAGCATTGGCAGCGCCACCTCCCGCACGTCGAGAGCAACGTTCACGGCCTGACGGACGCCGTGGCGCGAACCGGCGAAGACCTCGGCGCGCTCCGGTTGTTCGATCCCGAGCACCCCGACGAGCCGGTGATCGCGGCGGGCGCGCCCTGGTACATGACCTTGTTCGGACGCGACTCGATTCTCACGTCCTGGATGGCGTTGCTTCTGGACCCGAAGCTCGGA
>JALZAA010000087.1 GCA_030948625.1 Actinomycetota bacterium | reverse complement strand
TGGACACCGACAAGGGCATCCGCGATCTGGCGCGCAAATCCGCTCAGAGCCGCGCCCAACTCGGGCTGGGCCGCTCGTTCCAGGACGGTCGCCTGTTCCCGGCGCTCACCGTCGGCGAGACGATCGCGGTCGCGCTCGAGACCCACGTCAAGGTCCGCGACCCGCTCGCTGCCGCCCTGCACCTGCCGTCCGTGAAGAAGTCGGAGCGACGCGTCCACGCGCGCGTCGACGAGCTCATCCAGATGGTCGGGCTGACTGCCTTCCGCGACAAGTTCATCCACGAGCTGTCGACGGGAAGTCGTCGCATCGTCGACCTCGCTTGCGTGCTGGCGCACGAGCCGAGCGTGCTTCTCCTGGACGAGCCGTCCAGCGGCATCGCGCAACGTGAGGCAGAGGCGCTCGCTCCCCTGCTGCTGCGCGTCCGAGACGCGCTCGGCGCCACGCTGCTCGTCATCGAGCACGACCTCCCGCTGCTCACCTCGATCGCCGACCGGATGATCGCGCTCGACCTCGGCGAGATCATCGCCGAGGGCACCCCGGCAGACGTCGTCCGCCACCCCGCCGTGATCGCTTCATACCTGGGCACGACCGAATCCGTCGTCGCACGCTCAGGCGCACAGAGCGCATTGCTCACGGACCCGCGACCCGATTGACCGTTCCCGAAAGGAAGAAAACCCAGATGCCCAAGCACTTCGCACGTCGATCGACACCGGCTCGTCGTTCTCTGTCGTGGCTCGTCGTCATGGTCGTCATGACCGTGGTCGCCGGCTTGCTCGCGGCCGCCGCGGCTGCGTCACCGGCCACCGACGAGGCCGACGCCAAGAAGAACGAGAAGCTCGTCAAGGCGGGCCCGTTGACGCCGCAGAAGGCAAAGCTGGAGGGCAAGACCAACGTCGACTTCGGACCCAACTGCGACACCACGACGGGGCGGGTGAAGATCCCGTCGGTGTACGCGCCACCGTGCGTGGCGCCGTTCACGGGCAAGAACGGGGGCGGCACCTCCCAAGGCGTGACCGACAACGAGATCAAGGTCGTCGTGTACAACACGGATCCGGCAAAGGACCCGTTGGTCGCCGGCCAGCTCCGCGCCGCCGGCGCCGAGGTGAACCTCGGGTCTATCCAGGACACGTGGCAGGGCTACGCCGACATCTACAACCGGCTGTACGAGCTCTACGGGCGCAAGCTCTCGCTCGAGTTCTTCACCGGCACCGGGCCCAGCTCCGACACCGCCGCAGCCAAGGCGGACGCCATCGCGATCGCCGAGAAGAAGCCGTTCGCCGTGCTGAACGGTCCCCAGCAATCGACATCTGTCTTTGCCGACGAGCTCGCGCATCGAGGCGTGCTCTGCATCGGGACCTGTGCGACGGCGGTGCCTCAGAAGCTGATCGATGCCAACAAGCCGAACATCCTCCCTGTGACGCCGTCGCCGGAGCAGGCGGCCACGCTCACGGCGGAGTTCGTGGGCAAGCAGGTCGGTAAGGGCAAGGCGGAGTTCGCCGGTGACGACGCAACGAAGAACAAGAACCGGGTGTACGGGATCGTCCACTACAACACGCCTGACGGGCAGTACGACGGCTTGTTCGCCACTCTGAAGTCGGGCCTGAAGAAGTACGGGATCACGGCCAAGGCCGACCAGTCGTTCTTCCTCGATCTGGCCCGGGCGCAGGAGACCGCCCGCACGGTCATCACGAAGATGAAGGACGCCGGCGTCACCTCGATCCTCTACACGGGCGACCCGCTCATGCCCAGTTCGATCACCAAGGAGGCAACGGCGCAGGACTACCACCCTGAGTGGATCATCGGCCCCACGGTGCTGGCAGACACGTCCATCTTCGGCCGCACCTACGACCAGACCCAATGGGCACACGCGTTCGGGGTTGCGCTGGTACCGGGTCGGACGACCCAGGACATCAACGGCACGTACTACCTCTATCAGTGGTTCCACGGCACGCCGCCGCCCAACAACACGTACGGCGTGATCAACCCGAGCGTGCTGGAGTTTGCGAACGGGGCGATGCTCGCGGGGCCCAAGCTCACGGTGCAGTCCTTCCGTGACGGGCTGTTCCGGTATCCCCCGTCGGGTGGGGATGCGATCAACCCGCAGCTGTCCTGGGGGAAGCACGGCGTGTGGCCGTCCACCGACTTCAACGGCACTGAGGATGCCGGCATGCTGTGGTGGGACCCGGCTGCCGTGGGCCAAGACGAAGTCCGCCAGGTCGGCAACGGCCTGTACCGCTACGCGAATGGCGGCACGCGTTTCACGCGCGGGAAGTTCCCGGCCAAGGGCCAGGGAGGCCTGTTCGACACCGCGTCGTCAGTGACGGTCTTCGAGCAGCTCCCCCCGACAGCCCCGCGTCCCGACTACCCGTCGCCGGCGGCGGGCGGGTAGCGACGAGCGCCTGGGTGCGCGTCGTCGACCTCCTCTTCACCGGGGAGCCGGCCGACGCGCACCCAGCCCTCGCCGGTCACGTACCGGCGGATGACGCGCGCCGGATTACCAACTGCGACCGAGTAGTCGGGAAGGTCGCCGGTGACGACCGCGCCGGCACCGACGACGACGTGCTCGCCGATCGTTGCGCCCCCGAGCACGAGCGCGCCGTGACCCAGCCACGATCCCGACCCGATGCGCACGGGGCGCGGCGCGGCAAACTGCCGGCCCACCGGCTGGTCGGGATCGACGTAGCCGTGATTCGCGTCGGTGACGTACACGTAATGACCCGTCCACACGTCGTCGCCGATCTCGACGCGCTCGTGACCCACGATGCCGCTCCCCTTTCCGATCACGCACCGATCCCCGATGGTGACGATGGTGCCGTCGTGCACGTGTTCGGGTGAAACGCCCGCTGACAGCGTGGCGTACGGCCCGATGATGCAGCCGTCCCCGATGAAGATCGCCGCTTCCCCGAACAGCGCCGACACCGGGAACGCGATCGCGCTGCGCTCACCGAAGCGCGCGAACTTGCGCGCCCGCCGATGCCCAGGCCGGATGGTGCCGACATCGATGGCGAGCTCCCATCCCGCTTGCACGAGATCCCCGGCAACCCGCCGAAATGCATCAAGCAGCTCAGACCTTGGGACCACGGGGGTCAGGCTATGTGGATCCGGACACAGCGAGATTGCCGAGCCATACGGGCGTGAGCATCGCGTCGACGGTGAGGACGTGGAGCCGACCGCTCGGCAGTTTGGTCGCGTCGATGCCTTCGACTTCGCCGTCGAGGTGGCCC
Organism: Actinomycetota bacterium; assembly: GCA_030948625.1. Classification (GTDB taxonomy): domain Bacteria; phylum Actinomycetota; class Acidimicrobiia; order IMCC26256; family JACDBD01; genus JALZAA01. Next base: position 397 of record JALZAA010000087.1, on the reverse strand, counting down.
GCGTTGCCGAGGGCCTGGACACGCCCGCCCGGCAGCGCGACCCGGTAGAGGCCCTTGGTGGCGTCGTCGGTGGACAGCCAGACGGCGCCGGCAGCCACGTCGGCACCCTGCACGCGGTCGACGAACTGCGACAGGTGCAGGGGCTTCAGCTGCTTCCAGCCCTTCCGGACGTCGTAGCGAAGCAGTGCATCGCCGCCGAAGCGGTCCATCGAGTACGCGATCATGGTCTTCGGGTCGACCGTGATGAACGAGGCCTCGTGCTGCGGCACAGTCACGGCGTCCACGAAGGCGAGCGACTTGGCGTCGTAGCGGGCGATGGCTTGCTGGCCGAGCTCGAAGTTGGGCTGCTCGTAGGGCGCGTAGAGGTAGCGACCCGCGACGTCGATGTCGCCGATGT
>JALZAA010000060.1 GCA_030948625.1 Actinomycetota bacterium | reverse complement strand
TCGCGCACCGGGACGCACTTGGCTGTCTACGTCGAGCCGACCCGTCCCTACACAGCCGACGACTACGCGCGGCGGATCGTGGCCGTCACGAAGGTGTTCGCGCCGCGTTCGTTCGACATGTGGCGTGGTCTGACATCGTTCGACGTGTGTCAGGAGCCGACCCCCGACGTCGACGCTCGGCCCGAACCACCCCCGAAGACCAAGGTGACCATGACGCGCGATGCGGCGCGCGAGGTTCGCTGGAAGCGCCTCGACCTTTCGGTGCTCCTGATCGACGCCAAGCGCCTCGGTTCGCGCGCGCTCTCGGTCTACGCCCAGCCGGAGGTGCGCAGCACCACGATGTACCAGGACGCCACGGTGAGAGCCCAGGCGTCGCAGGACACAGCGCCACCTACGCCCGCTCCCTCCTACGCGCGCTGAGGTCCTGAGACCGCTCAGGCGGCGTCGTCGAGGAGCAGCTGCGTCGCGGCCGCGAGGTCGGCGACCACGCGCGGCGCCTCGTCGACCCCCCCGACCCAACCGATCAGCGCCGACAGCCACACCTGCTGCAGCGTCCGCGCGATCGCGAGATCCCGCGGGCTCGCCGGCCCCTCGTGGATCGCGCTGGTGATGATGCGGGTCATGGTGTCGCTGATGCGCCGCACGACGTCGGCCTCGTCGGGCGCGGCCGCGCCGGACGCCCGCACCATCGCCGCCGTGACCTCGGGATGCCTCTGCAACGACGCCGTGCCCCGGGACAGGACGTCGATCACACGCGCCGCCGGGGTGTCGCCGACCGGGGGTCGCGCCTCCAACTGGTCCGCCAGCGCCCCGATCTCCTCGACCATCGCCTCGAGCAGCAGCCGCTCCTTGGAGGTGAAGTAGCGGTAGACGGTGCCGAGGGCCACGTTGGCCTCGGTGGCGACGTCGCGCATCTGCACCGCGTCGAAGCCGCCCCGCTCGGCGAGGCGGAGCGCTGCGTCGAGGACGCGCCGGCGCCGGGCAGCCTGGCTCCGGGCGAGGGCGGTCCCTGGCGCGGCGGAAGGAGCGACGGGAGGGGGTGTCACCGGCAAATTGAAACACGTTGCGATTCTTGCGAGCAAGCATTTGGCCCCGCCGCTTGGGAGACTGCGCCCGTGGCAACGGATCTCCTGGAGCTGGCCGACCGTCTGTGGCGGGGCGATGCCGACATCACCGAGCACCACCCGTTCCGGATGTTCGGCGAGATCGCCGAGGTCGGTCCGGCGGCGGCATTCGTTGCCGCGTTCTCCAACGTCGCCGCGTTCACGACCGACGACGGGATGGTGCTGGTCGACACGAGCAGCCCGTTCCTGACCGGGCGCGTCCACGACGAGCTGCGTGGGTGGCGCGCCGACACGTTGCACACGGCCGTCTTCACCCACGGGCACATCGACCACGTGTTCGGCGTCGAGCGCTACGAGGCCGACGCGCGCGAGCACGGCGCGGTCGAGCCACGCGTGGTCGCGCACGAGGCGGTCCCGGCGCGCTTCGACCGCTACATCGCCACTGCGGGCTACAACGCGGTCATCAACCGTCGCCAGTTCGGTCTCGAAGGCTTCGTGTGGCCCACCGACTACCGGTACCCGGACGACACGTACCGCGAGTCGATGACGCTCGATGTGGGAGGAACGCGGTTCGAGCTGCACCACGCACGCGGTGAGACCGACGACCACACGTGGGTCTGGCTTCCCGATGCAAGGATCCTGTGCACGGGCGACCTGTTCATCTGGGCATCTCCGAATTGCGGCAATCCGCAGAAGGTGCAGCGCTACCCGAAGGACTGGGCCGTGGCGTTGCGGACGATGGCCGACCTCGGCGCGGAGACGCTGCTGCCGGGGCACGGGCTGCCGATCCGGGGCGCCGACCGCGTTCGCGAGTCGCTGCAGAACACGGCCGCACTGCTCGAGGGCCTGCACGACGACACGCTGCGGATGATGAACGAGGGCGCCCGCCTCGACGAGATCCTCCACACCGTCCACGCGCCGCAGTCGCTGCTCGAGAAGCCGTACCTGCGGCCGATCTACGACGAGCCCGAGTTCGTCGTGCGCAACGTCTGGCGCCTGTACGGCGGCTGGCACGACGGCAATCCGGCGCACCTCAAGCCCGCGCCGGAATCGGCTCTGGCTGCCGAGGTGGCGACGCTCGCCGGCGGGGCGGCACGCCTGGCGGCGCGGGCGCGAGCGCTGGCGGAGGCGGGCGAGCTCCGGCTGGCAGGACACCTCGCGGAATGGGCGGCTGCGGCCGATCCCGGCGATCCCGACGCGCAGCGCGCCCGGGCCGAGGTGTTCGAAGCGCGGCAGGCGGCGGAGGCATCGACGATGAGTAAAGGGATCTTCGGCGCAGCGGCGCGCGAAGCACGTGACGAGCTGGGGGAAGGCACAGCATGAACATCGAGGGGACGACGATCCTGGTCACCGGCGCGTCGTCGGGCATCGGCGCCGAGCTGGCGCCCCAGCTGGCCGAGCGGGGCGCCACCGTGGGCATCGTCGCCCGGCGCGCCGAACGGCTCGAACAGGTGCTGGAGCGGTGTCAGAAGCACGCGCCCGAGTCACGCATGTGGGCCGCCGACCTCGGCGATCTCGAGCGCGCCGAGGCGGTCGCCCGCGAAGCGTGGGATGTGTTCGGTCACCTCGATTGCCTCGTGAACAACGCCGCCATCGCCAAGCGCAAGCACACGCTCGACCTCACCGTCGACGACGTGCAGCACACGATGGACGTCAACTTCTTCTCCCCCATCCGCATGGCGATGGCGCTGCTGCCCGGCATGCAGGAGCGCGGCTCCGGGCTCGTGGTGAACGTGTCCAGCATGGGTGGCCGCCTCGGCATCGTCCACGAGGCGGCGTACTGCGCAGCGAAGTTCGCGATGTGCGGCTGGAGCGAGACGGCGCGCATCGACCTCGCCGGTACGGGCGTCGACGTGAAGCTCGTGCTCCCGGGACCGATCGCCACCGAGATCTGGGAGCCGCAGCCCGGCGAGCTCCCGGGCCTCTACGAAGGCCCGTTCGTCTCCGCCGAGGACTGCGCCGCGGCCATCGTCACCGCGATCGAGGGCGACGGCTTCGAGTACTACGCGCCCGAGACCGTCGAAGGCGGCTTCGGCGCGCAGAAGGACCTCGTGGTGGGAAAGACCAAGGATGTCGACGCGTTCATGGATCTCATGACGGCGATGAAGGACGCCTCGCCGGTCCAGCGCCCGTAGGCTCCGGCACACCGCGCCATCTGACGTCGTTGTCTGCGCGCGCCGGCTCCGCGGTCGCAGGCTGCGCCTCCGGGCTCCGGGGCACCGTTTCCGGAGTCCCGACCTCCGTCTCGGGCGCAGTCCCCTCGGTCGACTCGTCATCGACAGGAAGCACGCCCGCCTTGCGCGCCTTGGCCAGAGCCTTCGCCGCTGCCTTGCGCCGGGCCTCGACGTCGGCGCGCAGATCGGCGTCGGGCCCGATGTCGGGATTCAGCGCCCGGTCGACGAGCCGCTGGTGCCACCGCTCGCCGCGCACCCCGCCGAGCAGCGAGCCAAGGAGCATGCCCGCGAGCGCGACGGCGCCGCTGACCGTCCCGACGCCGGTCCATGTGGAGACGCCGGTCGGCGCACCCAACCCGTCGAGCTGGTCGCGGACGGCTGACAGCGCGCCCTCGACCTGGGCGATGCCGGCCGCCCCGGCCAGCAGCACCGCGCCGGCGACGAACACGAGGACGCCGTGACGAACGCCGGCCCGCCGGGCCATGCGACCGGCGACGTAGCCGCCGAACGCGAATGCAGCGAGCAGCCCGGCGGCGGCGGCGAGCC
>JALZAA010000050.1 GCA_030948625.1 Actinomycetota bacterium | reverse complement strand
CGGGCCCGGGGCGGTCGGGGACTCCCGCATTCTTGTGCCGCCTCAGTGTCTGTCGTCGGTAAGTGGGTCAGTTTGAGGGTGCGTTCGGACGCGGGGAGCGGAGACCTTTATTGGCTGGAAGGTGGGTCCCCGCTCCCCTTCGGCCGTGAGGGTGGCGCTCCGCCTCGCTTGTCACACCCCCCGACCGCGCGCTCAGCTTTCAGCAGGACGCCCGGGGCGTAAACCCTTTGGCGAAAGGGCTCTAGACGCGGGAAAAGCGGGGACTGGCTCGCTCAAAAGACGTCCCCGCTTCCCGGGGTTGGGAGCGTCCCTGTCGCTTCGCCAAGCGTGGTCGCTCCCAACCGCAGAGTGAGCATTGCGCAATTTGGGCGGTATGTAAATTATGCGGTTGCCGCAGCCGAGCTCCGCGAGCACATACCCCATCCTCCCGAGGCTGAGGTGTGCTCGATCAGTCCTGCATAGGACCCGGACTCGTGTGCATCCCATCCGCTCGCCGACCAGTTCTACGGCGACCGGGGAGGACGTGTGCGTGACCCGTTCGGCACCAGTGGATGCTCAGCACGCACATCGAAGACGTCGACCGCGAGGAGCTGGACCGCCGCATGCAGGCCCGGGCGGAAGAGCGGGCCTGACGCGACGGCGTCGACGTCAAGCAAGTAACCGTTGTGCCGCCAAGAGGGCGTGCAACCGTCAACTGCTCGTCATGTGAGCCGCATGGGTCTGATGCTCGCGGTGGTGCAGTGACGTGCTCACCGAAGCGGCAATGCTGCGCGCAGTTGGGGTACGAGCCAGCGCGCCACCAGATCGGCGCCAGCGTCGGTGTAGTGGACACCGTCGTCGGTCATCCGGATCCCGGCGAGCGTGTCTGTGTATTTGCCCCCGGGCGACTGGTAGCTGTGCAGGTCGATCAGCGTGACGGTGTCGGGATGGTGGCTGGCTACCGTGCGCAAGAGATCGTTCCAGTGGTCGACACGTGAGGGCGCGAAGGGCGTTCGTTCGATCGCGGTATGGAGGACCGCATTCGCACGGTCGAAGTACGGTGACGTGACGAGAACGAGGTGGGCTCCGTCGGCGGTGAGGGTGGCCACGGCGAGTTCCAGCCGCTGGAGGTAGGCCGCGTCGACGGCGTCGGTTCCGAATTGCAGGATTCGTCCGCCGATCCGGTGGTCCCAGAGATCGACCCATCCCCAGTAGCCGATCACGAGCTGCGGGCGGTAGCGGGCGACGTCGTTGGCCCAGGCGCGCTCGAAGGTGCAGTCGTCGGGTGGGTCGAACCAGTAGCCCTCACCGATTTGGCCGGGCACGGTTCCGCAGTTGAATCGAGCACGGTTCAGCACGAACAGCTCGCGGGCGTCGGCGACCCGTGTGAGGCCGGGCGCGAGTGAGAGAGCGGTGGAATCACCGACGACCAGTGTTGTGATCGTCGTGCCCGCCGGCCGCGCCCATGAGACGCCGCGGTGGGCGAGCTCGGGCGCGAGCCAGCTGACAACCCAGTTCCCCTCGTTGACGTGGCCCTCCGGATCCAGCATCGCCGCGACCCTCGGCCGGCGCGTCACTGCCTCGCGCAGGAAGTCATTCCACCGCTGATTCCAACCCGCCGCCCGCACGGCGTCGGCGCCGGACATCGACATGGCCGGTCCCATTGAGAACGGGGTGCCGACCACGACGACGTGGGCCCCATGCCGGGCGAGCGCCCCGATGTCGGCTTCGAGGCGTTGGAGTGCCAGGCGCTGGTTCGACTCCGAAGGATCGGACGCGACCTCGTTGCCGATCGGGACCATGAACGGCTCGTGGCCGAAGAACAGCACCACGAGATCTGGATGTGCTGCGGCGACACCGGTCAGCCATCGTGTCCGATCGCGCCCGGCGCAGGTGTGGTCGTCGCCGTTGGTGCCGAAGTACATGAGGCTGTGGGCGAGCTCTCCAAGACCGCATCGCCGGACAACCGCCGGTTGTACGCGGAGCGATCCTCGGTACGAACGCAATTGCGCGCTCATCGCTACTGCACCGACGTCGCCCGTCACGACAACGCGCGTCCGAGGCACCGCACTCGCCGTAGTCGTGACTCCACGCAGTGGTGCGGTCGCGTTCGCGGTCACGAGCAGCAGCGCGACCGCGATCGATCCCGTCACCACCGGCGCGGTGACGCGAATGCGCCACCCCCGCCACGCGCCCCGGCGAATCGGCTGCTCGACCAAGTAGAAGGAAGCGGTCGCGAGCGCGAACGTGAAGGCGAGGCGCACCGCAAGCAGCGTCGCTCCGCTCGTTCCGACGGACTGCTCGTTGAGCGCAACGTAGACGGGCCAGTGCCAGAGGTAGAGGCCGTAGGAGATCAAGCCGATCCAGCGGAACGGCCACACTGCAAGCAACCGCCCGAGGGGGCCGGGATCGCGACCCGACACGCTGGCCAGCACGATCGCGACGAGTACGGCGGCACCGGGAAGACCGCCGCGGTACAGCCATTCGGCGTCGTCGGGGGTCCGCGCCCACAGGACGAGCAGCGCGAGTGCCGCCACGATGCCGGCTCCATGAAGGGCGAGTCGCACACTGCGGGCGTCTGGCACCTTCCGCCCGGCGAGCAGCAGCGCGAGCAGCGCACCGATCAGGATCGAGCATGCCCGTGTGTCGGTCCCGTAGTAGACACGCGACGGGTCACTGCCAGGCTCATACAGCACGAGCGTGAGGATGAAACTCCCCAGCGCGAGGATGAGTGTGGCGGTGACGAGCGCCCGACGGGATCCGCGGCTCCCGTGGAGCAGGCCGACGAAGATGAGCGGCCAGACGACGTAGAACTGCTCCTCAATCGCGAGCGACCACAGGTGACGCAGTGGCGATGGAAGAGCGAACTGTGCGAAGTAGCTCTGCCCGCTGGCGATGAACCACCAGTTCGCCGCGTACCCGAGCGCAGAGAGCGCGTCACCGCGCAGCGAGTCGAGCGTGTCGCGCGGCGCCCACGTCGCGGCGTACACCGCCACCGCACCGAGCACTAAGAAGAGCGCCGGCAGTAGGCGTCGTGCTCGGCGCGCCCAGAATGCGCCCAGCTTGATGCCGCCGGTCGAACGCCACTCCAACAAGAGGAGGGTTGTGATGAGGCACCCGCTGAGCACGAAGAACGCGTCGACTCCGAGGAACCCCCCGCGAGCCCAGTCGACGTCGCCGTGGTAGAGCAACACGGCCAGAACGGCGCATGCTCGCAACCCGTCGAGCGCGGGCCGATATCGAAGCCGCGCTGACACTCGATCGATCCCCCGGGTTCGGTCGGTTAGAAGCCGGAGAGATTACCAAAGCCCCAATCCGCTTCGGGTCCTTGCCACGCACCTCCACGCGCCTCCGTGACTTCGGCGGCGAGATCGCGTCGTGACGCGGGGCTGTCGCTACCGCGACTGGGCTGGCTGTGGCGGTGCGGGGTGTGGTGCCGCGGGCGCGAGATACACCGTGTACACGTCGCCGCGTTCGCGGAGCTGCGCCAGTTGGTCGACGGTCCGCGGATCGGCGCCATGTTCGACGAGCTGTTGGCGGCCGATGGGGTTGAGTTCAAGCCCTGCACGGCCCTCACACCTTCAGGTAGCGCAATTCGCGAAAACGTTGCGCGCGAGGCCCTCTGGCGCGCGGCGGTTCATGGTGCAGCAGCCGCCGCCTATCCGCGTTGCGCGGGCAGCCTCCGCGTTGGCGCCGGGTGGTCGCGAGCGCACCGCTAAGGAGTTCGCAAAGCTCGGCGAGCGAGCAGGGCTGCGCTTGAAGCGCTCCATCCCACTGGCGTCCACTGACTTCGCCCACCTCTTCACCCACTGAAGCTGCCGAGCCTGAGGACGACACGGACCCGACTGAGTTCACCGGCTCTCCCGCGCTGTCGATCCGTCTTGCGCGGATGGCACCGACAAGCGGTCGATGGATCGAGAAGGCCTCCGGCGGCATTCGGCGTGCGCGCTCGCATGACGACAACGCCGACCGGTTTTGCCAGGACGCGTCGGGCCGCAGGCTTCCATAGACTGCGCTCGCCCAGGTTGGCAGGGGGGCGATGTTGAGACGGAGGGCAGGGACAATGAGCGACACGATGAAGAGCCGCGGGACCGCGACGGACGCGCCGGAGATGCTCGACCCGTCCTTGATCATGCAGATCGGTATGGGCTTTTGGCCGTCCAAGGCGTTGCTGTCGGCTGTCGAGCTGGGTCTGTTCACCACACTCGGATCGGGCACGCTCACGGGAATGGAGATCGCCGAGCGTCTCGAGCTTCGCTCTCGTGCGGTGTACGACTTCCTCGATGGGCTGGTGGCCCTGGGCATGCTCGAGCGAGATGGGCTGGGCGAGGAGGCTCATTACGGCAATACCTCTGAGACCGCGCTCTTTCTTGATCGCAAGAGCCCCGCGTACATCGGCGGCATCCTTGAGATGGCGAACGCTCGGCTGTACGGCTTCTGGGGTGGGTTGACCGAGGCCCTCCAAACCGGCCAACCCCAGAGCGAGGCCAAGCAGACCGGCCACTCGATGTTCGAGGAGCTCTACCGCGATCCCGCTCGCCTGGAGCAGTTCATGCAGGCGATGGTCGGGATCTCGATGGGCAACTTTCATGCCCTCGCCGACAAGTTCGACTTCTCGCGCTATCAGACCGTCTGCGACGTGGGAGGTGCCACCGGCAAGCTGTCGATCGTCCTCGCCGAGCGCCACCCCCACCTTCAGTGCACGACCTTCGACCTTCCCGTCGTGGAACCCATCGCCACTCGGGCGATCGAGCAGGCCGGCCTCAGCGACCGGGTCAAGGTCGGCTCGGGCGACTTCTTCGCCGATCCGCTGCCCAAGGCCGATGTGATCACGATGGGCAACATCCTCCACGACTGGAACCTGGAGCGGAAGCTTCAGCTCATCAGGGCGGCCTTCGAGGCACTCCCTCCCGGTGGTGCGTTCGTCATCATCGAGAACCTGATCGACGACGAGCGGCGCGAGAACGTCTTCGGGCTCATGATGTCCTTGAACATGCTGATCGAGTTCGGAGACGCCTTCGACTGCACCGGCTCCGACTTCGGCGGTTGGTGCACCGACGCGGGCTTCCGGTCAGTCGAGGTGATTCCCCTCGCAGGCCCCGCAAGTGCCGGAGTCGCGTACAAATAGTACCGGTACTCCAGGTCACACGAGGGAGCGCGGGGTATGGGCGGCCGGCCCGTATCCATCCGGCCGACTGTCCGTAATGATCTGCGGTTTGCGAGCTCCCAGATTCCGACTTCTGTCGGGCTAGCACCTCGCGGGCGAGTCGCGGTTCCTTCAACCGCCGGTCGTGAGCGCGTTCCGGCGTTCCTCGCCGAGCCGCACGCGCGCATCACAAGGGTTCGACCAAGTTGGCCCGAGAGCTGACCGATCCGAAACCCCGTGGCCCACTTCCGCTGGGTAGGAGTAGCGATGACGGATGTCCCGGAGATCAACTACGCAAAGAGCGCCGACGGGGTGCACGTCGCGTACCAGGTCGT
>JALZAA010000044.1 GCA_030948625.1 Actinomycetota bacterium | reverse complement strand
TAGCACTCCCAGTCCTTGGTCGGCCCGAAGATCTTCTCGCAGAAGAGGCCGTCCTTCTCGGGCTTGAGCGTGCGGTAGTTGATCGTCTCCGGCTTCTTCACCTCGCCGTTCGACCACATGCGGATCTGCTCCGCGGTGGCGAGCGCGATGGTCAGCTGGGCGGAGTCGTTGACGTCGAGCACTGGGCTCATGTGCGTCCTACCTCTTCCTTCGTTCTTTCTCGTTCGTCGTTGTTCGTCGTCGTCAGAACGCCGGCTCGCGACGGCGCTCGTCCTCTTCGTCGGTCCCGCGCTCGGGTCGAGACAGGTCGATGCCGAGCGACTCGGTGGTGCGGAACGCGTCCTCGTCGAGCTCCCGGATCTCCACCTCTTGGCCAGCCTCGTTGATGACGCGGACGTTCAGGCACAGCGCCTGCATCTCCTTGATGAGCACCTTGAAGCTCTCGGGGATGCCGGGCTCGGGGATGTTCTCGCCCTTGACGATCGCCTCGTAGACCTTCACGCGGCCGAGCACGTCGTCGGACTTGATGGTCAGGATCTCCTGGAGCGCGTACGCGGCGCCGTACGCCTCGAGCGCCCACACCTCCATCTCGCCGAACCGCTGGCCGCCGAACTGCGCCTTCCCACCCAGCGGCTGCTGGGTGATCATCGAGTACGGGCCCGTCGAGCGGGCGTGGATCTTGTCGTCGACGAGGTGGGCGAGCTTCAAGATGTAGATCCAGCCGACGGTGACCGGCTTGTCGTAGCGCTCGCCGGTGCGCCCGTCGTACAGGAGCGCCTTGCCGTCGGTGCCGACGAGTCGCTGACCGTCGGCGCCGTCACTGTGCATCCGGGAGAAGATGTTCTCGATCGTCCCCTCGGCGCCGGCCTGGTCGGTCTCGTCCCAGTGCGCACCGTCGAACACCGGGCTCGATACCCACAGCGCCGGCTGGGTGACCGGAGACGTCTTGCGTCCGTTCTTCGGCGCCGTGTCTTTGCCCTCCCAGCCGTGCCGGGCGGCGTAGCCGAGGTGCGCCTCGAGCACCTGCCCCACGTTCATCCGGGACGGGACGCCGAGCGGGTTGAGGATGATGTCGACGGGCGTGCCGTCGGCCAGGTAGGGCATGTCCTCCATCGGGAGGATCTTGGCGATCACGCCCTTGTTGCCGTGGCGGCCGGCGAGCTTGTCGCCCTCGGAGATCTTGCGCTTCTGAGCCACGTACACCCGGACGAGCTGGTTGACGCCGGGCGGCAGCTCGTGGCCGTCCTCCCGGGAGAACACGCGCACGTCGATGACCTTGCCCGTCTCGCCGTGCGGCACCTTCAGCGACGTGTCGCGTACCTCGCGCGCCTTCTCACCGAAGATCGCCCGCAGCAGCCGCTCCTCGGGCGTGAGCTCGGTCTCGCCCTTCGGCGTGACCTTGCCGACGAGGATGTCGCCGGGGCCGACTTCGGCGCCGATGCGGATGATGCCGCGCTCGTCGAGGTCCTTGAGGATGTCCTCGGAGAGGTTCGGGATGTCGCGGGTGATCTCCTCGGCGCCGAGCTTCGTGTCGCGCGCGTCGATCTCGTGCTCCTCGATGTGGATCGAGGTGAGCACGTCGTCGCGCACGAGGCGCTCCGAGATCACGACTGCGTCCTCGTAGTTGTGGCCCTTCCACGGCATGAACGCCACGAGCAGGTTCTTGCCCAGGGCGAGCTCGCCGTTGTGGGTGGAGGGGCCGTCGGCCAGCACGTTGCCCTTGCGGACGTGGTCGCCGGCGTCGACGAGCGGCTTCTGGTTGATGCACGTGCCCTGGTTCGAGCGCCGGAACTTGGACAGCCGGTGCGTCTTGCGCCCGTCCTTCTGGTAGTCGACGACGATTGCGTCGCCGGAGACCTCGGTCACCGTGCCGCTGTCGTCGGCGACGATCAGGTCGCCGGCGTCTCGGGCGGCCCGGTCCTCGACCCCGGTGCCGATGAACGGCGCGGTCGAGCGCAGGAGCGGGACGGCCTGGCGCTGCATGTTGGCGCCCATCAGCGCACGGTTGGCGTCGTCGTGCTCCAGGAACGGGATGAGGCTCGTGGCCACCGAGACGATCTGCTTCGGTGACACGTCCATGTAGTCGACCTCTTGCGGGGCCACGTACGCGACCTCGCTGCGGCGCGCCCGGACCAGCACCCTGTCGTCGAGGAACCGGCCGCTCTCGTCGACGCTGGCGTTGGCCTGGGCGATGACGTAGCGGTCCTCGTCGTCGGCGGCCAGGTACTCGATCTCCTCGGTCGCAACGCCGTCGCGCACCTTCCGGTAGGGCGTCTCGATGAAGCCGAACCGGTTGATGCGGGCGTACGTGGACAGATAGCCGATCAGGCCGATGTTCGGGCCTTCCGGCGTCTCGATCGGGCACATGCGCCCGTAGTGGCTCGGGTGCACGTCGCGGACCTCGAACCCGGCGCGCTCACGCGAGAGGCCGCCGGGGCCGAGCGCCGAAAGGCGCCGCTTGTGGGTCAGCCCCGCCAGCGGGTTGGTCTGGTCCATGAACTGGCTGAGCTGGCTCGAGCCGAAGAACTCCTTGATGGCCGCGACCACGGGCCGGATGTTGATGAGCGTCTGCGGCGTGATCGCCTCGACGTCCTGGGTCGTCATGCGCTCGCGAACCACGCGCTCCATGCGCGAGAGGCCGACGCGAACCTGGTTCTGGATGAGCTCGCCGACCGAGCGCACCCGGCGGTTGCCGAAGTGGTCGATGTCGTCGGGGTAGTAGTCGGGGTCGTTGTTGTGCAGCTTCACCAGGTACGAGACCGTGGCGAGGATGTCGGCGCGTGAGAGCGTGAACTCCTTGCCGCCGGGCTGCTTGAGGTCGAAGCGCTCCAGGCCGAGCAACGGGTACTCGTCGGCGAGCTTCTTCGACACCTTGTGGCGGCCGACCTTGGCCATGTCGTAGCGCTTCGGGTTGAAGAAGAGGTTCTCGAGCAGGCCGCGCGCCGAGTC
>JALZAA010000023.1 GCA_030948625.1 Actinomycetota bacterium | reverse complement strand
CCGCAGCCGATGCCCTTCCTGATCGGGATGGTCATCGGCGTCGGCGATCAGGATCGCCAGCGACCCGAGCATCGACGCGATCGTCGCGCCCGTACGCCGGACCTCGGGCCAGAAGCGCGACACGGAGAACCGGCGGGCGAGACCAACAAGCCCGGCGCCGCCGGAAAGCGGAACACGGTCGACTTCGACGTGCGGCTGCTCGACGACGACGACGTCGAGGTGCCGACGGGGGAGATCGGCGAGATCGTGTGCCGCCCCACGGGCCCGAACCTCATGTTCGCCGGCTACTGGCGCCGGCCCGAGGAGACCGTCAAGGTGCTGCAGAACCTCTGGTTCCACACCGGCGACCTCGCCCGGCTCGACGACGAGGGATTCCTCTACTTCGTGGATCGCAAGAAGGACTACCTGCGGCGCCGGGGCGAGAACATCTCGAGTTTCGAGATGGAGCGCACCTTCCATGGGCACCCGGCGATCAAGGACGTCGCGGTGCACTCGGTGCCGAGCGAGATGGGCGAGGACGAGGTGAAGGTGACGGCCGTACTCCAGCCCGACACGCAGCTCGACGAGGTGCAGCTGTGCGAATGGTCCGCGGAGCGTGTCCCGTACTTCGCCATCCCGCGCTACATCGAGTTCCGCGACGACCTGCCGCGTAATCCGGTCGGCCGGGTGCTGAAGTACCAGCTACGCGACGAGGGCGTCACCGACACGACCTGGGATCGCGAGGCCGCGGGCGTCACCTTCGAACGCCGCTAGGGCAGCCGTTACCGAGGGGTGCTCAGCCCCCGTTGACGCCCTTGGCGATGAGGTCGCCGGTCTCCTTGTCGATGTTGCGCCAGTACTCGAATGCGCGCTCCAGCACGGGCTCGGACACGCCGTCGCTGAGGTGCCCGACGACGTTGGAGACGAGCCGGTCGCGCTGGTCGTCGTCCATGACGTCGCGCACGAGGGTGCCGGGCTGGCCCCAGTCGTCGTCGTCTTCGCGCTGGGTGTACGCGGCGTGGATGAACTCGCCGTCGGCGCGCCACTTCTCCACGTAGGGGAACCGCTCCGGGTCGGCCTTCGGGCCGCCCATCGAGTTGGGCGCGTACACAGGATCGGAGACGTTCTCCACGCGCATTGCCCCGTCTTTGCTGTAGCTGTGCACCGGCACCTTCGGGTGGTTGACGGGGATCTGCTTGTAGTTCACACCGAGCCGGGCGCGGTGGGCGTCGGCGTAGGAGAAGAGACGGGCCAGCAGCATCTTGTCCGGGCTCGGGCCGATGCCCGGCACGAGATTGTTGGGCTCGAACGCGGCTTGCTCGATCTCGGTGTGGTAGTCGGTCGGGTTGCGGTCGAGCGTCAGGCGCCCGACCTCGACGGGCGGGTAGTCGCCGTGCGGCCACACCTTGGTCAGGTCGAACGGGTTGAACCGGTAGGTCTCGGCGTCGGCGAACGGCATGATCTGCATCTCCAGGGTCCAGCTGGGGTGGTCGCCGCGCTCGATCGCTTCGTACAAATCGCGTGTGTGGTAGTCGCCGTCGGTGCCGGCGAGCCGATCCGCTTCCTCCTGGGTGAGGATCTCGATGCCCTGGTCGGTCTTGAAGTGGTACTTCACCCAGAACCGCTCGCCGTCGGCGTTGACCCACATGTACGTGTGGCTCGAATAGCCGTTCATGTTCCGCCACGTCTCAGGGATGCCGCGGTCGCCCATCAGGATGGTGACCTGGTGGGCCGACTCCGGCGACAGTGTCCAGAAGTCCCACTGCATGTCGTGGTCGCGCACGTTCGAGTCTGCTCGACGCTTCTGGGAGCGGATGAAGTGCTGGAACTTCATCGGGTCCTTGACGAAGAACACGGGGGTGTTGTTCCCCACCATGTCGTAGTTGCCTTCGCTGGTATAGAACTTCAGCGCGAAGCCGCGGGGGTCACGCCAGGTGTCGGGGCTTCCGCGCTCGCCGGCGACGGTCGAGAAGCGCAGCAGAGTGTCTGTCCTGGTGCCCGGCTGGAACACCGCCGCCTTCGTGAACTCGCTGACGTCGTTGGTCACCTCGAAGTGGCCGAAGGCGCCGCCACCCTTCGCGTGGGGCTGGCGCTCCGGGATTCGCTCCCGGTTGAAGTTCGCCATCTGCTCGAGGAGGTAGTGATCCTGCAGCAGGATCGGGCCGTCGGGCCCCACGGTGAGCGAATGCTCGTCGCTCGGGACGGGGCTGCCGGCGTCGGTCGTCGTGGGATTTCGGCTCTCAGTCGCCATGGCCATCCCCATCCTCGGGTTCTCAGCAGAGTCTGCGCATCAAGCTTGACCGGACCCTTGAGTGAATCACACCACGCGATCGCGTATACCCGCTGTCATCACGGGCAAAGCGAAATGACGCGGTACCGGCCGCGCCGGTGGTCACAGCGCCTTCCCTGTGCATGGCAGGATGCGCGAGTGGCAGTGCTACCTCAGTCGGGCCGGGCTGCGGAACGTCTGGGTCGCGACACCGTCGGGTGGCTCACGACCGTCACGCGGAGCGGCCGGCCGCAGAGCTCCGTCGTGTGGTTCGCGGTGCACGACGACGCGATCTACATCCAGAGCCGGCCCGAGGCGGCGAAGCTGGTCAACATCGGTGCGAATCCCAACGTGTCGTTCCATCTCGACAGCGACGGCATGGGCGGCGACGTC
>JALZAA010000021.1 GCA_030948625.1 Actinomycetota bacterium | reverse complement strand
CGCGCACACGGTTGGCGAGGTCGGCGGGCCGGAAGGGCTTGGCGAGGAAGTTCACGCCCGGATCGAGCAGGCCGTCGTGGACGATGGCGGTCTGGGTGTATCCGGACATGTACAGCACCCGCATTCCTGGCCGGCGGGCGCGAAGCCGGTCGGCGACCTCGACCCCCCGAAGTTGTGGGAGCACGACGTCGCTGACCAGCAGGTCGATACGACGCCGGTGGCGCTTGGCGACCTCGAGCGCCTGGCGCCCGTCCGACGCGACGAGCACTTCGTAGCCGAGGCGCGTGAGCACGTCGCGAGCCAGGCTCCTCACCGCGTCCTCGTCCTCGACGACGAGGATCGTCTCCTGCCCCGTTCGGGGCGTGGCGTCGATCTCGGCCGGGGCCTCCACTTCCGTCGCTTGGGCATCGGTGGGGAGATACACGCGGAACGTCGTCCCGGCGCCGGGCCTGCTGTCGACGGAGATGTGCCCGCCGGCCTGGGTGACGATGCCGTACGCCGTCGACAACCCGAGCCCCGTCCCCTGACCGACCTCCTTCGTCGTGAAGAACGGCTCGAACACCGGGCCTGTGTCTCACGGTTCATGCCGATTCCCGTGTCTCGCACGCCGAGCATGACGTGGGGACCGGTCTTGGCCCCGAGGAGCCCGCCCACATCGCGGGCGCGGAGCCGCACGTTGGCGGTCTCGATCTCGAGACGGCCGCCGGAGGGCATCGCATCGCGAGCGTTCACCGCGAGGTTCAGCAACACCTGCTCGACCTGGGTCGGATCGGCGCGCACCCCGTCGAGGTTCGGCGCGAGGCGAGTGACGAGGTCCACGTCCGCGCCGATGACGCGGCTCAGCAGGCCGCGCGTCGATTCGACAGCTTCGTTGAGATCGAGCGTCGACGGGGTCACGATCTTGCGCCGGCTGAACGACAGGAGCTGGTCCACGAGCGCAGCCCCGCGCGTTGCCGCCTGCTCGATCTCGGCAAGGTCCGGCCTGTGAGCGTCGTCCTCGGGAACCTCGTCGAGCAGCAGGGCCGTGTAGCCGGAGATCGCGGTGAGGAGGTTGTTGAAGTCGTGCGCGATCCCGCCGGCGAGCCGCCCGACTGCCTCCATCTTCTGCGACTGGAGCAGCTCGTCCTCGAGCTGCTTGCGTTCCGTGATGTCGCGGCTGTTGATCACGAAGCCACGAACGGCGGGGTCGTCGAGCAGGTTTGTCGCAATCGACTCGAGCAACCGATACTGGCCGCTCTTGTGGCGCATCCGGGAGTGGATGGGCGGTGTCGAACCCGGGCGCGTGATCGCCTGCGTGAACACTTGCCGGACGCGCTCACGGTCGTCCGGGTGGAGGAGCCCGAACGTGCTCCGTCCGAGGTACTCCCCGTGGTTCCAACCAAGGATGCGGTCCGCGGAGGGGCTGATGTAGGTCACGAGGCCGTTGGCGTCGAGGACCGTGATCATGTCGCTCGTGTGCTGGACCAGGGCGCGGAAGCGCTCTTCATTCGTACGCATCGCCGTCTCTGCTTCCCTCCGCTCCGAGACGTCGCGCACGTTGATGACCACACCCTGCACTGCGGGATCGGCCAGCTGGTCGTGGCCGAGCGCTTCGACATGCCGCCACCGGCCTGACGCGTCGAGCACCCGGTGCTCGACGGTCTCCCGGCGGAATTCCTTCGACGTAGCGACGAAGCGGGAGTGCACGCGGTCGCGGTCGTCCGGGTGCACCAGATCGAACGCCGACCGGCCGACGACGTCCTCCTCCGAATAGCCGAACTGCCGGACCGAGGGGCTGACGTACTTGATGCAGCCGTCGCGGTCGGCGACGACGATCAGGTCCGAGGTGCCCTGTACGAGCGACCGGAACCTGGCTTCGGAGCTGGCCAGCGCGTGTTCCGCTCGCTTCCGATCGAGTGCCACGGCGAGGACGTCGCCCAGCACCAGGAGCACGGAGAGCGCAGCCGCGCAATCCTCGGCTTCACGGGTGCTCCAGTTGAACGCCAGTCCGCCGCTCAGGTGGTCTTCGGTCCTGATCGGAAGACAGGCGAACGATCGGGTGCCGGCGCGTTCGAAGGCAGCGCGGTCGGTGGTTGCGTCTGGAGGAAGGTCGCCCAGTGACCGGGCGAACACCAGCTCGCCGGCTCGGCATTGCTCGAAGAGCCACGGCAGACTCGCGAGCGCGACCTGCCGGCCGTCGGACTCGAACTCCGGTTCGGACGCCCACTGGTGCGTTCGCACCGCCCACTTCTCGTCGTCGGTCAAAACGACGAGCGTGGCGCGCTCGGCGCCCACGAAGCGCGCCGCGCGTTCCAGGCTCCGAACGACGACCGCATCGACCTCGTCGGCCGCGACCGTGAGGAGCTCTCGTGACACCTCGGCGATCAGGGCCTCGGCGCTGATGCGCTGCCGAAGAGCGCGCTCGGTAGTGACCCGTGCGGTGACGTCTCGGCTGGTCGCCTGAATCTCGAGGACTTCGTTGGTCTCGGGATCGCGTATCGGGTTGACGCGACTTTCGAGCCAGACGTAGTGGCCATCGGCATGACGGTTGCGCAGGATTACGGTCTCGCTGTCGCTGCCGGCGGAGCGCCGGTCGCCCGTCGTCATGGCGCGGGTGAGGTCGTCGGGGTGGACGGTCTCGAGCGGGCGCTGGGCCAGAAAGTCCTCGCGCTCGTGGCCCAGCATGGCCCGAACGCTCGGAGAGGCGTAGGTGTATCGGCTGCCGTCGGGGGTCGTCCGGATGACGAGCTCATCGGGGTCGTCCGACACGTGCGGGAACCTGGCGGGGTCGACGTCGCCCTGCCCGTTGGCGGCAGCCCCAGCTGTCGCCCGGGCTGTCGTCTCGGCGTCCGGCGCCGGCGCGTTCCGGCGTCGCCACCGCGGTTTCATGCGCTTGGTCCCCACCTGTTCCCCCTGCCGTGGGGCCTGAGTCCCCGCCAGGCTAATGCGCATTGCCGGCTGTCGAACGCGAACAGTGGTCGACTGGCCTCGGGCGCCGGACGTTCAGCCCACGTTCCGAAGCTGTTCGCCGGGCGCCGCGACCCGAACCGGCGGCCGGGCCTATTCTCTCGGCGCCGGTCTCGGCGCTGGCGTGGGCTAGGCGGTAGGCAGGGAGCGGGGGGAGCGTGGGCCAGGTCGCAATTCGGGGGGTCACCAAGCGCTTCGGCGACGTGACCGCGGTCGACGACCTCACGCTCGAGGTCGCCGACGAGGAGTTCCTGGTCCTGTTGGGTCCCTCGGGGTGCGGGAAGTCGACGGCGCTGCGGATGATCGCCGGGCTCGAGGAGCCGACTGCGGGCACGATCGAGATCGCAGATCGCACGGTGAACGATGTCGAGGCGAAGGACCGCGACATCGCGATGGTGTTCCAGAGCTACGCCCTCTACCCGCACATGACGGTGCAGAGGAACGTCGAGTTCCCGCTCAAGTCACGCAAGGTGCCGAAGGCGGAGCGCGACCGGCTCGTCGGCGAGGCCGCCGGCGTGCTCGGGCTCACCGAGCTCCTCGGCCGAAAGCCGGCGCAGCTCTCGGGCGGACAGCGCCAGCGGGTCGCGCTGGCGCGGGCGATCGTCCGCCGGCCCCAGGCGTTCCTGATGGACGAGCCGCTGTCGAATCTCGACGCCAAGCTGCGGGTCCAGACGCGCGCCGAGCTCATCGAGCTCCGCCGTCGGCTGCGGGCGACCATCGTGTACGTCACCCACGACCAGGTCGAGGCGATGACGATGGGCGATCGCATCGCCATCCTCGACCGGGGCGTGCTCCAGCAGGTCGGTGGACCTCAGGAGGTCTACGCGCGCCCCGCGAACCTGTTCGTCGCCCGCTTCATCGGCAACCCGCCGATGAACACGATCACCGGCGACGTCACCCGCCAGAACGGCGCGCTCGGCGTGCGCATCCCGGGTGGAGTGGTCGAGCTTCCGCCCGCGCTCGGCGCGGCGGTGGAGAAGCGCGGGTTGGAGCAGGTCGTGCTGGGCATCCGTCCCGAGGGGCTCACGTTTGCCGACGGGGGACCGGTGAAGGCCACCGTGTCGGTGGTCGAAGCGCTCGGCCACGAACGGCACGTGATGTGCCGGCTCGAGGACGGCCAACTCGTGATCGCACGCCAGGCGGTGAGCGAGCCGCCGCCTGCAGTACAGGGCGAGGTCGGCTTCACCGTGGACTCCGCGAACCTCCACGTCTTCGACGCCGAGACCGAGGAACGCGTGGACGCGTGAGCACCCCGGTCGACGCTGCCATAGATCTCGCGCCCCGCAGCGAGGTCACTGCCGCGCCGACGCCACGGAGGCGCCGGTTCAGCAGGCGAGCGCGCGAAGCCGGGCTCGGCTACCTGCTGCTACTGCCCGCGTTCCTCATCTTCTCCGTTTTCATCTTCTATCCGTTCTTCCGCAACTTCTACCTGGGCTTCTTCTCGACGCCCCCGTTCCCCGGCCAGCCGAAGAATTACGTCGGCCTCGACCAGTACCGCGATGTGCTGTCGTCGTCGGACTTCCTCGACAGCCTCAAGATCACGATCACGTTCGCGATCATCACGGTGCCGGTCGGGATCGCGCTCGGCATCCTGCTCGCAGTCCTGGCGCACCAGAAGCTGAGGGGCATCGGCATCTACCGGACGTTCTTCTCCTCGACCGTGGCGACGTCGGTCGCCGTGGCGGCTGTGATCTTCGGGACGCTTTTGAGCCCGCAGGTCGGTCTGCTGCAGGGAATTCAGACCGAACCGTCCATCCTCCAGAACGGCTCACCACTCATCGACATCAACCTGCCGGTCATCCGGAGCTTCATCCCGTCGGTGGCGTTGACGGCGGTCGCGGTCACGACGATCTGGCAGAACCTCGGTTTGAGCTTCATCCTGATGTCGGCCGGGCTCCAGGGCGTACCGGACGAGCTCCAGGAAGCCGCGGAGATGGACGGCGCCGGGCCGTGGACGCGCTTCTGGCGCGTCACATTGCCGCTCTTGTCGCCGACGATCTTCTTTGCCTTCGTTGTCGGGTCGATCTTCGCGTTCCAGACGTTCGGCCAGATCGACCTCCTCACGCCACGCGGCGGCCCCTTGAAGTCCACCAACGTGCTGACGTACTTCATCTACGACCAGCTCCAGTTCGCCAAGAACGACGGCAAGGCGGCAGTCCTCGCGATCGCCCTGTTCGGCGTCACGCTCCTGCTCACGCTGGTGCAGTTCCGATTCCTCGAACGGCGGGTGTCATATGAGCGCTGACGCGATCACGCTCAAGGGCGCCGAGATGTCGGCCGAGGCCGGCGCCGGGATCGCCGCCGCTCGACCGGGCAAGCGCGGCCGCCGGCTTCGGATCTTCGGCCGCTACGTGATGCTGACGGCGCTCGCGTTCATCGTGCTGTTCCCGATCTACATCACGCTCGTCAACTCGCTCCTCCGACCGAGCCAGATCGCCGCACGGACGCCCACGTTCTTCCCGACGTCCCCGCAATGGCACACGTACGCCGACGCTTGGAGCGACGGCAACCTGGCGCGATATCTCGCGAACAGCGCGGTGGTGACGGTGCTTGTCACCGCCGGGCAGCTCGCCGTCGCGACGTTGGCCGGGTACGCGTTTGCCTTCTTGCAGTTCCCGTTCCGTCGCACGCTGTTCGTCTTGTTTCTCACGACACTGATGGTGCCGTTCGAGATCACGATCATCACCAACCTTTCGACCGTGAACACCCTCGGCTGGTACGACAGCTATCAGGGATTGATCGTCCCGCTGCTCGCGACGGGCGCCCTCGGGTTCGGCGCGTTCCTCATGCGCCAAGCGTTCCTCCAGGTGCCGAAGGACCTGCAGGACGCAGCGAAGCTCGATGGGTACGGCCATCTCCGCTTTCTGACGCGTGTGGCCGTTCCATTGGTTCGTCCGACGATGGCCGCGCTCGCGGTGTTCTCGTTCCTGGCGGCGTGGAACCAATACCTCTGGCCGCTGCTCGTCACGAAGGACGATCGCCTCCGAACCGTCCAAATCGGGCTCAAGCAACTGCGGGCTACCAACCTCGACCAGATCAATGTCACGTTCGCCGGCACGGTGTTGGCATTCATCCCGCTCGTCATCCTGTTGCTCATCTTCCAGAAGCAGCTAGTGCGGGGACTTAC
>JALZAA010000018.1 GCA_030948625.1 Actinomycetota bacterium | reverse complement strand
TGGACAGCAGCGCTATCGGAGACCGAGCTTGCGCGAGCACTCGGGCCAGGCGTTCCAGCCCTGCGTCGCCAGGACGCGCTCGGCCACGATGATCTGCTGCTCGCGCGTGGCCATGTCGGCGCGAGGCGCGTACGCACCACCCCCGAAGCCGAGCCACGTTGCAGGGAGGAACTGAAGCCCTCCGAAGAAGCCGTTCCCGGTATTGATCCGCCACTGCCCGCTCGCCTCGCATTGCGCGAGCTTGTCCCACACGGTGTTGGACCCGAGCCGGGCGTTGCGGCAGCCGGCGACGACCGCAAGGAGCATCGCCACGGCCGCGCCGCGCCGAGCCAAGGACTTGATCTGCATGACGCTCTCCCTCGACGTGGCTCACGAAGAGCCGTCCAATCGGGGAAGAGCGGCGCCGGACGCGGAGCCCGGCGGGGAAGTCACCGCAAGGATACGTGCCGACTTCGCCTCAGGAAAGGAAGGACTCGGACCCCTTAGGAGCTGACCGCCCGCGAGTAGTCGAGCGGCTCCTCGCCGTCCGCGTCGGCCGCGCTCACGACGTCGAACGCCACGAGCACGTCGTCGTCGACGGAGCACATGAAACGGTTCTCCAAGCGGATGCCGCCCGTCACCTCGTTCACTCGCAGATCGCCCACCGCTTCCGTGCCGGCACCGAGGATCGTGGGGGCCACCGCAGTCACGACGCGATCGACCACACCCGCGCCCAGCAGGGACGTGATGACTTTCGCGCCCCCCTCGACCAACAGGGATTCGACGCCGAGCTGGCGCAGTAAGCGAAGCGCGTGCACGACGTCGATGCCTCCGGGCCCGGGTTCGACGATGTGAACGGCGACCTGACGGTCCCGGAGCCACCGTCGCGCCGAGGCCGGCGCCTGCTCCGTCGTGAGAACCACGGTCGCCGCGTCGTCGCAGAGCACTCTCGCTGCGCGCGGGAGCCGTAGCGTCGAGTCGAGCACGATCCGTACCGGGGACGAGCCCGCCACCATGCGCACGGTGAGCTGCGGGTCATCGCGGACGACGGTGTCGACGCCGATCATCACGGCGTCGCACGCGGCCCGCAGGGCGTGCGACACCGTTCGCTCTGCCTCACAGCTGATCCACTTGGAGTCCCCACTTGCGGTGGCGATGCGGCCGTCGAGCGTCTGCGCGTACTTCAGGACGACGTACGGGCGGTCGGCCGGCGCTCGCACCGGCCCCATCAGCTCGGCAACGTCGGGAGGCCGGGGCTCGGGCACGGCGAGGGGCTCACCGACGGCATCGGCGTGACCGAGACGAGCGCGTTTGGTACGGAGATAGCGAAGGTTGCGGGCGTGTGGCGCGGTCGGAAGCGGATGCACACCGTCAACCTCGACGCCGAGGTGCTGGAGTGCTTCGACCTTCGCGGGATTGTTCGTGAGCAGACACACCGAGCCGACTCCGAGGATCTGGAGCACAGACGCGACGTCGTCGTAGCGGCGCGCGTCGACAGGCAGGCCGAGGTGAAGATTCGCGTCCACCGTGTCGGCGCCGTTGTCCTGCTCCACGTAGGCGAGCAATTTGTTCGTGAGGCCGACGCCTCGGCCTTCGTGTCCGATGGCGTACACGAGGACTCCCTCACCGGCTGCGGCGATTGTCTGCAGGGCCAGCCGCAATTGCATTCCGCAGTCGCAGCGTAAGGAGCCGAGCGCGTCGCCGGTCAGGCACTCGGAATGCAGCCGAGTGAGCACACCTTTTGTTCGCGCGATGCGTCCCTTCACCAACGCGAGGTGCACGACTCCTGCGGCGGACTCGAACGCATGCGCGTCGAACTCGCCGAACGCTGTGGGCAGCGTCACCCGCGCCAGCTCTCTGGTTCCTGCCATTCGGCCTCCCCGTGCGCGCACCGACGGTTGCCATTCTGGACTGCGATACTGAGCCGATCCCATTGGCTCGTTACCCCGAGACAGGCGATCGGGACACATGAATAGGCCAAAAGCCGCCCGGGCGCTGTGGTTCGTCGCCCCACGCGCGGTCGCCTTGCAGGAGTCGGACCTTCGCGAGCCCGGCCCTGACGAGGCCCTGGTGCGAACCGCCTTCTCCGGCATCAGCCCCGGCACCGAGCTCCTCGCCTACCGGGGCGAGATCGACGACTCGGTCGCCCTCGACGACAGCCTGCCGGCACTGTCCGGGCGCTTCTCGTACCCATTCCGCTACGGCTACAGCTGCGTGGGGTTCGTCGAGCGTGGCCGCGCACTCGATGAGGGCACTCCCGTGTTCGCGTTCCAACCCCACCAGGACCGGTTCGTCGTGGCCGCCGAGGATG
Source organism: Actinomycetota bacterium (assembly GCA_030948625.1). Taxonomy (GTDB): domain Bacteria; phylum Actinomycetota; class Acidimicrobiia; order IMCC26256; family JACDBD01; genus JALZAA01. The sequence continues at coordinate 12,647 of JALZAA010000018.1, read as the reverse complement.
CAGTCGAGATCCATGGCCTCGACCCGCGCACGGCCACGTTGTTCCCCCTCGTGGAGACCGCCCTCCAAGTGAGCCTGGAAGCCGAGCCCACGCGCGGCGCGCTCGTCGTGGTCGCGGGGCTCGGAGTGGTCGGGCTGCTCATCGCGCTGCTTCTCCAGAGAGATGGCGCGCGGGTTCTCGGGAGCGAGCCGCAGACCTGGCGCCGTCGGGTCGCGCAGTCCCTCGGGATCGAGGCGGTCGCGCCCGGCGACCTCGACGTCGGAGTTGCCCGGGTCACGGACGGGCGGGGAGTTCCACTGCTCGTCGAGGTGAGCGGGAACCCCGCCGCCCTCGCCGACGGTCTGCGCGTGCTCGGGCACGAAGGGACCGCCCTCGTTGTCTCCTGGTACGGGACGAAACCGGTGACCCTGCCGCTCGGCGCTGAATTTCACCGGCGTCGGCTGACGATTCGCAGCACTCAGGTATCGACCATCCCGGCGCGACTTGCCGGCGAGTGGACGCGCGAACGCCGACGACGGGTCGCGCTCGAGCTCATGGCCGAGCTCCCGCTCGACGCCGTGGCGACACACGAGTTCCCCTTCACCGAGGCGGAGACCGCCTTTCGTCGGGTGGACGAAGCGCCGGCGGGTTTGCTCCACGCGGCCCTGTGTTATGAGTGAGGCATGTACGAAGTGGGCGCCAGCGACACGGTGACTGCCTGGCACGTGATGCCGGGCACGGAAGGGCCGGAGGGCGAGCTCCATTCGCACGACTATCGCATCGATGTGGTGGTGGCGCGCGAGGAGCTCGACGACCAAGGCATGGTGTGCGACCTCGATGTGCTCCGCGCGGGGCTCGCTGGCGCCATAGCGCGGGTGCGAGATCAGAACCTCGAGATCATCCAGCCCGACGACGCCGACGCCGTCACCGTCGAGATCTTCGCACGGTGGCTGCACGACCAGCTGCACGCCGCGCTCCGTGGCGCGAGCAACGACGCTCTGCTGTCGGTGCGCGTGTGGGAGACGCCGGAGGCATTCGGTGGCTATGCCGCCGCGATCGGCTCACCGCGAGTTGCAAGCAGCTCCTCGTAGCTCTCGAGACAGCGCCGAGCACACGCGTCCCAGGTGAAGCGCTCGCGAGCGACGTCCCGGGCACCGCGTCCCAGCCGGTCCTGCAGCGAGCGGTCGTGTAACAGCATCGCGAGGCTGTCGCGAAGCGCGTCGACATCGCCGGGAGGCACCAGAAAGCCGGTTGCGCCGTCCGCGACGACCTCGGCCAGCCCACCGATGCGACTGCACACGACGGGCGTGCCGCTGGCCATCGCCTCGATCACGGTGAGCCCCAGCAACTCGGAGACGGGCACGTGCCGCCCGAAGCACGTGCGCTCGACCGAAGGAAGCACGAGTACCGCGTGGCGGCGCATCAGGCGTGGAAGCTCCTCCTCCGTGACGGTGCCCGCAAAGGTGATTCGGCCGGAGGCCGACGCCGCCTTGCTCCGAAGCAGGTCGGCGTATCCCCGCTCGGGCCAGTTCGGGTCGTGGCCCCCGGAGCCGGCAATGGTGAGTCGCGCGCCGGGCGGCAGTGCCTCGATCAACCGGTCGACGCCTTTGTGCGGCGTGATGCGACCGACGAACAGCACGCCATCGCGCTGCTTGTCGCGGTCCGGGTGGAAGCGGTCGGGGTCGGCACCGCCGAAGACGACGGCCGTGCGATCGGGCGGAGCACCGAGGACGCGCGCGGAGTACCGGGAGACGGTCAGGAAACGGTCGATGAGCCCAGTTGGAGGCGCGCCGACCCGCGCGAGCGCGCCGCCGTGTCGCAGCAGACCGTGATCGGTGACGACGCGCCGTTGACGCCGGACCAGTGCCGACCACAACGCGATCGCCGTCGTCCGGCTGCGCAGCTGGTGGGCATGCACAACCTGCGTTCCTCGGAGTGCGCGCACGAGCCCGTCGGCGACGGGATGAGCGGGATGGCCCCCGACGAAACGTCGCGCGCGCAACTCGACGACCTCGAGCCCGCTCGGATCGTGAACGATGCGATCAGCGGGCCCGAACGCCACCAGGCGGCACGGCACGTGTCGGGCCAGCGCCCGCGCCAGCTCGAGGGGATACCGTTCGCCTCCTCCGAAGAGGCCGTCGCCGCCGAAGGCGGTGGGCGCCACGTGCGTCACCCTCATGCTGCGAACCTCGCTGATCACCCTCGGTGACCCGGATCGTCTGACCGGCGGCTACCTCTATCACCGTCGCATGGCCGCGGCGGCAGGAGAGCACGGCGCAACCCTGCGCTTCGAGTCGTGTCCTGCGGTGCCATTTCCGTTCGGCACCCTCGGCGCGCGCAGCGCCCTGCATCGAGCGTGCCAATACGCCGATGTGGTGGTCGTCGACAGCATCGTCGCCGCCTTGCTCGCGCCGTGGGCCCGGGGAGTCGATACCCCGCTGGCGGCGATGCTGCACCAGGTGCCAGGCGGGATCGACCACGCACCGCTCCGAAGTCGCGTCCAGGCGCGGCTCGACGAGCACACGTACCGGCACGCCCGGCTCCTCATGGTGGCCAGTGAGACGCTCGCCGACGACCTGAAGACACGCGGCTTCCCGCCGGAACGCATCCAGGTCGTCGCCCCGGGGCGGGATCCCGCGGCCCCGGCGGAGCCGTTGCCGGACCTGCGCGCCGGCCGGCGCACCGCGTTCTTGTGTGTGGCGAATTGGATCCCCCGTAAGGGGATCCTCGACCTGCTCGACGCGCTCGCACGCCTGCCGGTCGACGCCGCGACGCTGCATCTTGTCGGTGACGACAACGCCGACCGGCGTTACGCCGATCGCGTGCGCGCTCGGCTGCGCGATCCGGTCCTCGGCGACCGCGTCGTCGTGCACGGGCCGCGGCCTGCCGGCAAAGTGGCGGCGATGTATGTCGCCGCCGACGTCTTCGTGTTGCCGAGCACGAAGGAGCCGTACGGCACCGTGCTGGGCGAGGCTCTGGCCGCGGGGCTGCCACTCGTGGGGTGGGGCGCCGGCAACCTGCCGCACCTCATCACCGACGGGCGCGAAGGCGTCGTCCTGCCCGTCGGCGACCGGGACGGACTCGCCTCCGCGCTCGCGAGGCTGGCCGAGGACGACGACTACCGAGATGCGTTGGCCCGCGCGGCACGGCGGCGTGGAGACGCGCTGCCAACCTGGGATGACACCGCGCGCGCCTTCTTCGGCTCGTTGCGGGAGCTCTCCGCCTAGTCATCGGGCGATGGCATCTCGTTCAAGCTGAGCAACAGCGGCCCGTTCTCCGTGACTGCGACGCGCGCGACAGAGCCGTCCTGCACGAACATCCTCCACGCCACGTTCTCGTCGACGGCGAGGGCCCATGCGACAGCAGCCTTGATCGGCGACACGTGGCTCACGACGACGACGTCGTGCCCGGCGGCCGCGGCGCTGAGCTCCTCGCATGCGGACCGAACGCGATTCCCCAGTTCCGCCAGCGACTCGCCGCCCGCAGGAACGAACGACGTGTCGGTGCGCCAACGCGCCCACACGTCCTGCGAGACCTCCTCCGGTCGGCAGCCGTCCAGGTCCCCGTAGTCGAGCTCGATCCATCGCTCGTCGACGACGACAGGCTCACCGAAAGCCTCGGCGGTCTGGCGTGCCCTTCGCAGCGGGCTCGACACCACGTGCGCGGTCGGGAGGACTCGAGCCAGCGCCGCCGCCTGTCGGCGTCCGACCTCCGAGAGCGGCGGGTCCTGACGTCCGAGCAGGAGCCCGCGCGCGTTCTCGGCCGTCTGCCCGTGGCGGACGAGGAACAGCACGCCGTCAAGCCTTGCGGAAGCAGAGGTTGCCGTAGCCGTAGCGCGCCCGGACGCGATGCGGGACCAGCGCGCCCTGCCGGCTTTCGAAGCACGAGAACCCCAGACGAGCCATGAACCCAATGCACTCCCGACTCATCGAAGGGCCGTCGTCATAGTCGCCGACTTCGATGGAGACGAGACAGTCCGTCGACTTGAGCGTCTCCTCCATGCCGCGCAAGACGTCCAGCTCCGACCCCTCGGCATCGATCTTGACGAAGTCGGGACGCAGCCCATGGCGGGCGAGATAGTCGTCGAGGCGGACGCACGGGACCTTGCACGAGCGAGCGCTGAGCTGCTCTCGTTCGCGAGCCGGCACGCGTGCCCGAGCCTTGAGCGTGTTCACCGCCGAGTGCCGCGGTCCGAAGTCGCGCAACACCGCCATCCCGTTCGACGCTCCGGCGGCAATGTTCTCCAGCCGGACGTTGTCTTGGTGTGGCGTGTTGCGTGACAGTAAGGAGAACGCCTGGTGTCCTGGTTCGAAGGCGAGGACGACTCCCTCGGAGCCCACAAGCCGGCTCGCCAGACGGATGTAGTACCCGTAGTGCGCACCGACATCGACGAACGTCATCCCGCGGTGCAAGGTCCGTAACACGGCGGCCGTGAGGTCCGGCTCGATGCACCCGTGGCGGTACAAATCGAGGGCTGAGACCTCGGGCAACACGATGGAAAGCCGATCATGCGTGAACAGGCTCGCCGCGCGTTCGCGCGGTGGGAGCCAGGGCAGCGCCGTGTATGCCGCCCGAATGGTCTCCCGCACGGGATGACGCGCGAGCTTGCCCGCCCAGCTCCGCTCTCGGTACCGCGCACAGCGATCGAACGCGGCTTCGAGCGCTCGACGACTCGTGTCGGCGTCCGCCGGCGAGCCGGCATGCGTGCGCGGCGCTTCGACGGCCGGGGTGTCCATGGCTGGGCCGTACCCTCGATCAGACCGTCGAAACGCCCCCGAGAGCGACGTCTTCGGGCGCGACGCCGACCGCCTGACCCCGGGCCCGAAGGCCCGGGGTTCGAGACGTGCGTGGTCTTACGGTTGTCCGGTCTCGGTCGCCGTACCCGTCAGGTTGGCTTTCGGCGCACCGTCGGCGGGCACGGTGCTCTTGGCCACCAATTCGGCGTCCTTCGGGCCGGGCGGGGCGAGCGGCTTGAACGTCACGTCCACCTTGCAACTGGCCCCGGCAGCAAGGGTCGTCCCGGAGCAGCTGTCAGAGAGAGCGTTGAAGCTGCCCGGGTTGTTGCCTTCGACCGCCACGCTCAACGTCCCCGACGGGTTCGGGCCATTGTTCTTGACCGTAAAGGTCGCCGCAGACGTCTCGCCGGGGATCGACCGGCTCCCGAAGTCGTTCGTGATCGGCGAGATGACGAGGCCCGGGTTCGCCGGACCTGGGCCGCCCGTGGTGCACGCGACGCCTGCGACCAGGCCGCCCGCGACGACAAGCGACGCGAACGCGTAACGAGAACGCCGCAATGAAAGGTTGCGCATGGGTCCTGCCCCGATTCTTCGGTAGGTCCCGCCCCCCCAAGCGCTGCGCGCGAGCGTACGCGCCAGGCGCGCGCGGTGACAGTGGGGCATTACGTCGTATCCGTCCTTGCCCCGGGCAAACCTGACGAGGCCGCACGAAGATGCCCGGAGTCGGACACGCGACGTGCGAGACGAGCCGCGTTCTGGTCAGCGCGAGTCTTCCTCGGATTCGGCGATGAGCCGGTCGAGCTCGGTCAGGGCGTAGTCGACCACCTGATCGAACGACATCGCCGTCCCGCGTTCCCAGATCTCCTCGTATCGCTCGGCCCCGAGCTGCTCGCGCGCGCTCGCGACAGCACGCTCGTACTCGACCAGAAAATGATGGCCGATGAACACGAAGCCCGCTGAAGCTTCTTTGGCAGCAAGCAGTGCCGCGAACTCCAGAGCCCCGACATTGACGGCCACCTCGACGCCGCTGGTGATGTTTCCCAGGAGGGTCGGGCGATCCCCTACTTCCCGGGAGTGCCCGAATGCCTCTCGCAGCGCGCGAAGCGCGGCAGACCGCTCACCTCGCCGCGAGCTGACAAGCGCCATCGAGGCCAACACGTTCGCGAGATTCACATCGCTGGCCCCCGCACGCGTCAGCTCGGCGCTCTCTCGAAACGCTTCGAGGGCGGCGTGTTCATCCTGTTCGATCACCGCGTACCCGGCGCCGACAAGTGTGATAGCGAGCACCGTGGGGTTCCCGACCTTGCGGGCGATCTTCACACCCATCTCGGCGTCTTCTCGTGCTTCATCTGCTCGCCCGGCGAGGCTCAAGAAGATCGCCTTGACGTTGTGAAAGTTCGCTTCGATGTACGCATCGCGGTTTGGAGCACGATCGAGCGCTTGCCGGAGGTTTTCGAGCGTCTGCAGCGCCTTGTCGTGGCCTCCGGCACCAACTGAGAACAGCGCACTGGCGATGTACGCCATGCTCAGCCCCGTGAGGTCGTAGTGCTCATACGCGGTGGCAGCGTCGGCCCGTACCGCTGCGGTCTCCATGTCACCTCGGTGATAGGCCCCGAACCCTGCCGCGGCGAGCACGGCGCTCCATTGCGCCGGAGTGCACGTCTCGACGCTCTCCAGAGCCCGTTCGGCCCACGCATCGATCCCCGCGGCCCGGTTGTGCACGACCTCGAACGACAAGGCAGCGATGATGCGGACGGCGAGGATGCCGTCACTCTCATTCGACGAATCGAGAGCCCAGGCCACTGCGGCCCGCAGGTTGTCCAGTTCCATCCGGCTTCGTTTGCGCCACGGAACTTCGTCGGGAGCCCGGAGCCCGGGGCCGATCTCCTCTGCCAGAGACGCGTAGTACTCGGCGTGCCGCCGACGCCACTGATCCGTCTGGCCCGCCTCGTCGAGACGCTCGCGCCCGTACTGACGCATCGTCTCCAGCATCTGGTACCGGGTGACGCCCGCGAGTAGGTCTTCGGTGGCGAGCATCGACTTTCGCACGAGACCGGCGAGCGCATCGAAGACGTCCCAGCGCTCGATTCCCTCTCCGGCCGCGACGGCGTCTGCGGCCGAAGCATCGAAGGAGCCTGCGAACACGGCGAGACGGTCGAACACCAGCCGCTCCGGCGGTTCGAGCATGGAGTACGACCAGTCGACGGCCGCCCGGAGGGTCTGGTGTCGCTCCACCGCAGTCCGTCGTCCGCCGGTGAGGAGCCGAAAGCGCTCGTCGAGTCGGGCTCCGATTTCGGTCGGGCTCATGACCGCGACGCGCGCCGCGGCCAGCTCGATTGCGAGAGGGATACCGTCGAGCCGCCGGCAGACATCGGCGATCGCCTCCGAGGTGGAGGCGTCCGTGACGAAGTCGGGCCGAGCTGCGCACGCTCGCTCGACGAACAAGCGTGCCGCGTCGCTCTCGACCGCCTCTACCGGAGCAGCCGCGGCGTCGGGAAGGCGGAGCGAGCGCACCGGCCACACTTGCTCTCCCGCGACGGCCAAGGCCTCGCGACTCGTCGCCACGATGCGAACACCTGTCGCTTCCTGGAGGGCTTGCTCCGCGAAGCGCCCGACGGCGCCGAGGAGATGCTCGCAGTTGTCGAGCACGATCAGCGCCTGCTTGGCTCGAAGGAACTCCGGTGCGCTCGCCTCGAGGGACAGGCCTTGGCGGGGACGCACACCGAGTGCGGCACCGATGACCTGGTACATGGACTCCTCGTCGGGCGCTGCCGCCAGCTCGCACAGCCACGCACCGTCACGGAAGCGGGGCACGACGTCGGCGGCCAGCTGAATCGCCAGGCGTGTCTTGCCGACGCCGCCGACACCAGTCAGCGTCACGAGCCGCGACTCGTCGAGCGCCTTCGCGACGCCGGCGAGCTCCTCGTCGCGCCCCACGAACGACGTCAACTGAGGCGGAAGGTTGCCGGGGAACGTGTCGAGCGAACGGATCGGCGGAAAGTCCGCGCGTAGTCCGGGAACACCGAGCTGAAAGACACGCTCCGGGCGCGTGAGGTCGCGGAGCCGGTGCGTGCCGAGATCCTGAAGCTCGACGCCTTCGTCGACGGCGTCGCGCACGAGCTCCTCGGTGGCGTGTGAGACCAGGACCTGGCCACCATGGCCCGCGCTCATCAGGCGTGCCGCGCGGTTCAGGGCTGTCCCGTAGTAGTCACCGTCGCGTTGTTGCGCCTCGCCGGTGTGGATGCCCATGCGGACCTGCAGCGGTTCGTGGTCCCACGGTTCATCGAGCAAAGACCGCTGCGCCTGCATCGCGGCGTCGACTGCGTCGTGACCTGACCCAAATGCGGCATGCACGCCGTCGCCCGTCGTCTTCACGATGTGCCCGGCGTGCGATTGGACCGCATCACGCAGGATCTCGTCGTGTCGTGCCAGCGCAGCCTTCATCGCGTCGGGATGTTCCTCCCACAGGCGCGTCGAGCCCTCGACGTCGGTGAAGAGGAACGTGACCGTGCCTGCCGGGAGCTCACTCATGTCGGGACCCGACCGAGCTCATCCTGTGCGAGAGCCGCGGCTTCGTCGATGCTCAACTCGCCGCCCTGTGACCAGGCGTCAGCGAACGCCGTAGGTTCCATCGACTGCTCGAGCCGGCTGCGCGTTTGCCGCTGAGCTTCGACGTCATCGGGGGCGCCCGCGACCCTGGACTGGGTACGGAAGCGATCGAGTGCGCCGAGGAGTTGGGTGGCGACTTCAGGCGCCGACCTCGCGATCAACCCCGCCGCGGCGGCGATGACCGTGCCGGTGAAGAAATCGCCTCCCGTCTCCTGCATGAGCGGGAGCGACGTGCGCAGCGCTTCCGCCGCGTCAGCGCGCCGGCCGAGCCGGAGATATGCCAGCCCCTTGAAGAAACTGGCCTGCCCGTTCTGGTTCGCGCTGCGAATTGTCCGGCTGAACACTTGGCAGTCCTCGAGGAGCCGCACGGCGTTCTCCGGCTCGGTGCGGAAGCGGGAAAGCCCTGCCGCGAACAGGCCCTGCTGGAGCAAGTAACCGTTTCCGAGGTGACGAGTCGCGCCCAGCACCTCGTCCGCCACCCTGCGGCCGCGATCGCGCTCGTTCCCGAGGCTGCACGCGAGCGCGAGAGCCTGGAGCGCTTCGAGCTCGTACCAGCGATCGCCGAGTCGGCGCGCGGCTGCCACCGCCTCGTCGCAGTGGGCTATGGCGTCATCGGGTCGCCCCGACTCGAGCGCGGCGATGCCCAGCATGGCACTCGCGAGCGGCAGTGACGGCAGCCCCGACGCGCGCGAGCGCTCGAGACTCGCTCGGAAGAGCTCGATGCTTTCCTCGACCCGACTCAGGCCGTTGGCCGCCAGGCCTGCGAAGCCAAGGAGCTCGGCGTGCACCTGAGTTGGCATCGCGGACGCATGCTCGAGCACGGAGCGATGCCATTGATACGCCGGCCGGAAGTTCGAGTTGCAGTACCAGTACAACGCGAGTCCATGCACGAGCCGGATGAATGTCTCAGGATCTTCCTGATCCCTCGCCCACCCGAGCGCGGCGCGGACGTTGTCTTCCTCCGAATTGAGGACGAGATACCACTTCTCGTCGTCGGGCCCCTTGAGCTCGCCCGCCGCAGTCTCTGCCAGCTCGAGAAAGAACCCAGCGTGTCGAGCGCGAACTCGAACCGGATCGTCCAACTCTCCGAGCCGCTCTGATGCGTACGCCCGCAGCGTGTCGAGGAGACGGTACCGGCGGGTTCCCGCGTCGATGTCGTCAGTGACCACCATCGACTTTGCAACGAGGCTGCCGAGCACAGACAGCGCATCCCTACCTTCTACGCCTTCACCTGAGGCGACTGCTTCTGCGGCACCGAGCGTGAAGCCGCCCACGAACACGGACAGGCGGGCGAAGAGCAGCTGCTCGGCCGGCCCGAGCAGCGCGTACGACCAGTCGATGGCGCCACGAAGCGTTTGATGGCGCTCGAGCGCCGTGCGGCGCCCGCCCGCGAGCACACGAAAGCGCTCGTCCAGGCGCGCGAGGACCTCCGCCGGCGCCATCAATTGGAGCCGGGCCGCCGCCAGCTCGATCGCAAGTGGTATGCCGTCCAACCGTTGGCACAACTCCGCCACGACCGGCGCGGTCTCTGACGTGAGAGCGAAGCCGCGCTTGACGGCACGGGCACGCTCGACGAAGAGCCGGATGGCATCGTTGCTCATCAGCGAATCCACCTGGGTGCTCGCGTCGCTCGGCGGAGTCGGAAGCGGCCGCAGCTCGTAGGTCGTCTCCCCTTCGACACCGAGCGCCTCTCGGCTGGTCGCCAGCACCATCACACCCGGGCACGACTCGATGATCGTGTCCACGAGGGCGGCGATGGCGCCGATGACCTGCTCGCAGTTGTCGAGCACGACCAGCAGGCGCTTCGCTCGCAGGGCACCGATAAGGGACTGCTCGATCGTCCCCTGGCGTCGCTCTGGTAAGGCGAGCGAGGAGCTCACGGTGGCGGCGACGAAACCGTCGTCGAGCACGGGACCAAGGTCGACGAACCATGCGCCATCCGGGAACCGCGCCACAGCGTCGGCTGCGACGTGGAGTGCCAGTCGCGTCTTGCCGACACCGCCGACGCCGGTGAGCGTCACCACGGGCGACCCGGCGAGCGCGGCCTTCAGCTCCGCGACCTCGGTGCCACGGCCGATGAAAGCGGTTCGCTGCACCGGGAGGTTCCCTGGATAGGCATCCAAGGAGCGCAATGGTGGGAATTCCGCGGGCGCATCCGGCACCGTCACTTGGAAGATCCGCTCGGGGCGGCCGAGATCGCGCAGGCGGTGCTCGCCCAGGTCGATCAGATCTACTTGGGCCGGGCCGTCGTCACGCACCAGATCGGCGGTTGCCGCCGACGCCAGGATCTGGCCGCCGTGCGCCGTCGCAGCGATTCGCGCGGCACGGTTGACGGCCGAGCCGTAGTAGTCGCCCTCGCGAACGTCGGCGACGCCCGTGTGCAAACCCATGCGGACGTGCAGCGGCTCCGGAAGCGTCCACCGCTCGACGCCGAGCGCGTGCTGGGCGTCGAGCGCGGCCGCAACCGCATCAGGAGCGACGGGAAACGCAGCGTGCAGTCCATCCCCTGTCGTCTTGACGACGTGCCCGCTATGCGACTCGACGGCGTCGCGGAGGATCTCGTCATGACGCGCGAGCGCCGCCTTCATCGCGTCGGGATATCCCTCCCACAGGCGCGTCGAACCCTCGACGTCGGTGAAGAGGAACGTGACCGTGCCGGTCGGGAGCTTAGGCATCTGCGTCGGCCATGAGCAGGCCGTCAATCTCGGCGCGCATGAACTGGTGCAGCTCTTGGTACGACATCCCGGCACCCCGAGCAGCAGCGGCGCGGTATTCGCTCTCGCCGAGCGCAGCCTCGAGTTGGGCAAGCGCCTGATCGCCGTGACTGCGTCGTGTCCCGGGGAACTTGTTCAGCGGCGCCAGCGGGCCGTCGATCAGGCCGCCGGCCAGAACTGCGGCGGCCTCAGGGTCTCCGAATCGGGCCAGGATCGAGATCCCCCAGCCCACGGTCGCGACCATCTGGGGCCGGTCTCCCGTTCGCTCGTTGTGCTCGGTCGCTTCGTGCAGAGCCGTGAGCGCCCCTTCTCGATCGCCGCGTCTGGCGCGGAGGTGGGCGATCATCCCGAGCGCGCTGTCGAGCAAGTTGTCGTTGCCGAGTCTCATCAGCGCGATGGATTCCTCGAAGTACGCCAAGGCTCTGTCTGGCTCTTCCCGCGCCAATGCCCATGCCAGGGCGTGAACTGAGTTCGCGATCGCGGTCGGGTTGCCGAGAAGACGAGCGGCCCGAGTGACCTCCTCGGCGGCTTCGCGCATACCTGAGCGACCGAGAAGAGCGCCAAACGCGGCACGCGTCCAGCTGATGGCGACGACATTCCATTCGTCGGACCCGCTCGCCTCGAGGGTGGCCTTTCCCTCGTCCATGATGCGGGCGACATCCTCGTGTCGGCCTGTGACGATCGCGCTGTACCCGAGAGTCACATACGCCAGCTCAGGCGCCCAGCCCTCTGCGCTCACGCCGTCGACGACCGCGGCCTCTGCCCGCCGGCGAGCCAGCTCGTGGTCGCCTCTCGCCAACGCGCTGTACGCCGCCGCTCCCAGCACATCGGTTCTGCGCGCCGGGCTCTCCGACCGTTCCGCGCGAGCGAACGCGCGCTCGGCCCACGCTCCGACACCCGCGCCCCGGTTGAAGCTGGTCTCATACGCGAGCGCGGAGACAATCCGGAGCGCGAGCTCGGCATCGACGTCGGAAGCATCGAGGCCCCAGATCATGGCGGCGCGCAGGTTGTCGAGCTCATAGTCGACTCGCTCCCGCCATCGCAGCTCGTCGGGGCCACGCATCGCGCGCGCGGCAGTCTCGGCCCAGTCGGCGTAGTGCTCCGCGTGGCGCCGCCGCCAGACATCCACATCGCCGGCTTCTTCGAGGCGCTCGAGGGCGTACTGACGAAGCGTCTCGAGCAGCTGATAGCGCATCGTCTGCTCGCCGCTCTCTTCCGCAACCACCATCGACTTCCGGACGAGCTCGGCGAGCACACCGATGACCTCACCCGACTCGACGCCGTCATCAGAGGCGACGGATTCAGCTGCAGCGGCATCGAAGGTCCCGGCGAAGACGCCCAACCGCGTGAAGAGGCTCTGTTCGACCTCGGTCAGCAAGGAGAACGACCAGTCGATGGCGCCGCGCAACGTCTGATGGCGCTCCACTGCGGTATGGCGGCCACCTGTCAGCAGGCGAAAGCGCTCGTCGAGTCGGGCGGCGATATCGCTCGGTGTGAGCGCCATCACGCGCGCCGCGGCCAGCTCGATGGCAAGCGGAATGCCGTCGAGGCGCTGACACACTTCCGCGACCGCGGCGGCGTTGACCTCCGTGACCGAGAAGTCCGGCCG
>JALZAA010000451.1 GCA_030948625.1 Actinomycetota bacterium | reverse complement strand
GCACCGGTCACGTCGAACGTCGCAGCGACGCCGCCCGGAAGCGTGTCGACCGATCGGTACGTCGCAGCGTCGACGAGGGTCGTTGCGCTCGCCGAAAGGAGCATCGCCTGCGATCCCTTCGCGTCGAGCACGACGAGCTGGGGGGCGACGTCAACGGCGCGCACGCTCTCGCCCTGCTTGCTCACGGGGTCGATGAAGGTCACGTGTCCTGTAGTGCTCGTGACCGGTGACACTGCGGGTGCCGCAGCCGCGGAGCTGATCGATGCGACGACGATCCGACCGTTCGTGGGATCGACCTGCAGGCTCGTCGGCGTGCCGGTCACGACGAGCGTCGACGTGGCGACGATCTCGTGGCTCGTCGTGTCGATCTCGGTCAGGCGCTTGGACGTCGCATCCAGGACGAGGACGCGATTGCTCTGCGCGCTGAGCGCGAGGGCCGTCGGACGACCGCCGACCGACACGCGGGCACGTTCGGACTGCGTCGTCGCGTCGACGGCGCTGACCTCGGCCCGCTCGGTGTCCAACAGATAGAGCGTGTTCGAGCGGGCATCGAACACGACGCGCTGGATCGATGCGACCATCGCGACCTCACTCGACTGGGCCTCCTCGGCGGTCGGTGCCGCGGCCTGGAAGAGCGTCGATCCGATCGCGATGAGGACCGCGAGCGCGAGTACGCCGGCGGAGCGGAAGGCGATGGGCACCGGGCTGAAGGCTGTGCGCCGCTGCGGCTGCCCCAGCTTGGCGATGTATGCGTCCACGCGCCGTGACGGCGCGGCCGACGGGAGCGTGCGCAGCAGGCGGTCCGCGGTGCGGAGCGCCGTGTTCGTGATCCGGCACTCGGGGCAGTCCGCGAGATGCGCCGCCGCGAGCTGCCGTTCGCCAAGGGTCGACTGCCCGTCGGCGATCGCCGAGAGGGACGGGAGGACGGCGGCGCAGGAGAGTCGGCCGGCGTCACGGAGGTCAACGTCAAGGCGGCGGGCAGCGACCAGGCGGCCGCTGCATTCGAGGCAGGATTCCAAGTGGGTGCGGGCCTGCGCGCGCTCGGCGGCGGTCAATTCGCCGTCCAGGAGCGCGGACAGGGTCTCAGCGGAGCAGTGCGGGAGTCCTACCACCTACCCCAATGACGAACGGGGTGGCTCTGTTGTCGCGTACTCCAGGCGGAACGCCTCTCGGGCCCGGGCGATCCGGCTGCGGACGGCCGTCAGGCTGCAGCCCTGGATCTCGGCGATCTCTTTATAGGAGTAGCCCTCCAGGGCGTGTAACAGGAGGGCCGCGGCGTTCTCCGGCGCGATCGTCCGGAGGACCGCCTCGATGTGCTCCCGCTCGGGCATCGCGCTGTGGCGGTCGGCCGATTCCGGCTCGTGACGGGTGCCGGTCAGCTGCGGCAGCCGGAGCCACTGGAAGCGCTTGCGGCGACGGATCTGGTCGATCGCCGCGTTGTGCGCGACCCGGAAGAGCCACGGCAGCACACGCTGATCGCGGCCAAAGCCCGGGAGCGCGGTGAGCGCCTTGGTGAAGGTCTCCTGGACGATGTCGTCCGAGAGCTCCGGGTCCGAGGTGAAGCGCAGGAGGAACGTGTACACGCGCACCTTGTATGCGCCGTAGACGAGCTCGAGGGCGGCGTGGGCATCCTCGCGCGCAAGCGCCAGGACCTGGGCGTCCGCCGGTGCGCCGATCGAGTCGATCCCGGCGCTGTCCGCGCCGTCCGGCCGGAGGGCGGCGAACGAGAGCCGCAGCGCGCTCACCGGCGGAGACTACTCACGCACATCACCGGAATCAACGGGAGTTACCCACGTCTTAGTACGTAATTGAATGTGCTTGGGCCATTCGGGTGGAGGCGCACGTCGAACGTCTGATACCCGGCCTTGGTGAAGTGGAAGTCGTAGTCGACGTTCGCGACGGGCAGGTCGAAATAGAACTTCCCGTCCTTGTCCGACCGCGGGCTCACCGGCTGACACCCGACCGGACCGATGGCCAGGCAGACGCCTTCGATGGGCTTCTGGTCCTCGCCGATGACGGTGCCCTCGATTCGCCAGAGACCTTCGACCGTCGGCGGCGGGTACGGCGTCGGGGTCGGCTTCGCCGCGCTGCCCTGGGTGCTCCCGTAGTAGGCGAAGCCGAGCGGCACCGCGATGAGCAGCAGGATGATCGTCGAGACCCAGAGCCGCCGGTCACGCCAGTCGAGATTCACGCGTCCTCCTGGATAGTTCGAGGGGCGCCGACCTTACAGCCGGCGCCCCTCATGAGGTTCCGTTCGGGAAGCGAGCGTAGCGCTACGGGGCCGGGAAGCCGCCGTAGATCATCGCGTTGTCACCACCGGCCGCGTGCAGCTCCATGACGATGGCGGCAAGGGTGCCGGTCGTCGAGGCGACGCTGACCGCGTACTGGAGGCCCTGGGCGACGGAACTGTTCGGATCGACCTTCACCGTCACGCCCGGGGTGAGCGTGATGGTCTGCGTGGTCGGCGTGCCGCCGGTGAATGGCTTCCAGGTGAGCGTGGCGCTCGTCGAGCTGACGCTCTGGAGGTACACCGGGGTGGTCCACCCACCGTAGTTCGCGAGGACGTTCGGCAGGTTGTACGTGGCGGCCGGGGTCGGGCTCGCGGTGTAGCCCATCGCCGAGTCGGCGTTGAGGACGTTCACCATCGCGGCGACGTTGCCCCCGTTGCCGCTCGCGGTGAAGCTGTACTCGCCGTTGCCGAGGCAGTTCGCCGCGGTCACGGTGCACATCTTGGTGCTGTCGCTCGAAGCGAGGCCATTGATGAAGCGCGGGTCAAAGGCCCACGCCGATCCCGCGGCGATGGCCGCCGGCGCCGTGAATGTCTGGGCCGCCCCACCCGAGGTGAGCGGCGTGAAGCTGAGGCTCGGGGTGAGCGGAGCGGTCGAGAGGTTCTGGACGACGATCGTCGAGACCCGGCCGTTGTTGGCGTTCTTCACGGCGTATGCGCCGTAGACGGTCGGCGCGCCGGTCGAGATGCCGTTCGCGCTGTAGAAGACCGGCTTCGCGACGCTGGCATCGTCGTTGTGCGTGTTGAGCACCACGCTGATCGGCTGGGCCGAGGTGAGCGTGACGCTGTACTGCTTGCCGTCGACGAG